>USSR01000271.1 GCA_900557355.1 uncultured Bacteroides sp. | reverse complement strand
ACCCGGCTCCAGCCTTTCCACACTTGCCTTACCAAGCATATCCTTAAAATAGCTTCCCGGATAGAAAATGATTTTTCGACGATACACCGTATTAGCATCCACATCTCCCGCTCCCGCCTGGCTTTTCGCGTTCAGTCCGGGACGGAAACAGCCGAAGTCTCCTAGCTGCACGGAATATCCTTTATCCAAATCCATATTTAGGGTATCTATTAACCCGTCAATTACCATCTTCACCACACCACGCGGTGCCATACTCACTTTCTGCACTTCTTCACAGAGCTTATCAAATTTCACCAAGCCCAACACTTTGGTTTGAGCTACAAATTTCTCAGTATTAGTTTTATCAAAACCAAACACCACCTTCTTTACTTCATACTTAATTGCCATAATCTTTGTTGTTTTAATGATTAATAATATGTATATTCATTTTCTCTTATCTTATCCCGAAACACGAAGTCTTTTACTGTGAGGCCTCAACAGACAGACGTTCTGTTTCTCAGATTCGATGTTGCAAAGTTAGGGTGAGAAGAATGAGAAAGCAAGAAAACAGCATCTACCAAGCAATTTCATAAAACACTAATAAACAGCACATTATCAAAAAGCAATCTCTACAACGGAGAAATGAAAAGGAAAGTAGAAAAAGCAGGAAAATAAAGGATTAGATAATGATCTCTACAAGCCTGGGCCCTAAAGCATTGAAAATGAAAGCAAGGGATTTAAAGCATCTCTACAAACAAAGTAGATTTCGCAAAAAAGGAAAGGAGTCCAGCGACTCCTTTCCCATCAGACAATCTCTTTCGGTTTATAACCTCCGGACTTTAAGCCCCGAAAGAACCGGTTTGCCTTGCAACGGCGTAAAACGTATATCAATACATCCATCATTATTGTTCACTATATAGCGTCGACGGCATGCGTTGAGATAACGGTTGTTATCGGCGGGAGAAAAATTCTGCTCCACAACCTCACCGCAAATGGTGATGTCGAACCGCTTGGACGCGGTACTTATCCGTTCATCTCCCTTGCCCAGCAGATTGGCCTGCTGCCGGGCCGGCCGGCTAACATCTGCCATCAACAGCTCCACCTCATAAGTTCCGGCAGGAGCGTCAATCTTATACTCCGTGATATCCTCCATCCATGTCTGATAGACTGGTCCATCTACAGTATTATAAATTTCAGAGGTAGTGCTGCGCCCTTTACCGTTCACATATCCCCATTCCCCGGCAGTATAAGGACGGTCCGGTAACCATGTCAAGTGACTGACATCTGAAATGAAATAACAATTACTGCCAACGTTTACTGCAAATTCGTCCCCTTGATGCAAGTCAGGAAAAAGAGCGAGCGTCATTATCATCACATCTTCTACAAGCACTCCGTTCCTATAACCTCTGGCCACCAACGAGGAACTTCCTTCCGGCAACTTTACGCGAAATATAGTATTATAATTGGATGTACACTGCTTGCCGCAAGATACACCGTTCAGGATAAGCTCCACCTCATCCAGATTGGTATAAATCTTGATGGGATGTTCTTCTTCGGCTTTTCCTGTCCGTAAAGCCCAATCGCGGCTTGCTATATGCAACACCGGTACGTCCTTACGCCACATAGCCTTAAAATAGTAAGCTATATCTTTTGGAGTCCGGTCATTATAGAAAAGCCCCTTATTGTTGACACGAGGCATAGATTCCTGACGGGCGGCCACGTTGAAATCAACGTACCCCCAATAAGCACATCCGGCAATGTAGTCATTATTTTCAATATAAGGCAGATAGTGCTCGATATATTCCTGCTGATATTCCATACTGAAATCGAATGGACGACCCTTAACCGAGTGAATACGTTTGTCTGAACCCGCCCCCCATTCGCTCACAATAATGGGACGATGCGGATAACGCGCGTGCTGATCTTCCAGCCACTGTTCAAAATGAGGCAACTCACCGAAATACCATCCCTGATAGAGATTCCATCCGGCCACGTCTCCCAGTGCAAGTCCAATCGTGTTGTAAAGGTCGGAACCGTGGAATGCCATGACGCTCACACGCGAAGGATCCTCTTCTTTCAAACGCTTTTCTAACCGCTGCGCCAGCTTGACAGTACGATCTCTTACTGCCGGCCACTCCGGTTTATCCGGTGTAGGAGCAATCAGTAATATTTCATTCATATACCCCCACGCCATGATACAGGGATGGTTGTAATGTTGCCGAATCATCTCCACCAGGTTCATCTCACAATGGTCATCATATCCCGGCGTATCAGGTACGATGTCAATAATGGGAATCTCCTCCCAAGCCAGCAAGCCCAGTTCATCACATGCATCCAGCAAAGCGTCATCCTGCGGATAATGGGATATACGGATAAAATTGCATCCTATTTCTTTTATCTGCCTTATGTCACGGCGGTTCACTTCGTCGTCTATAGCCACTCCTACAGGTGCCTGGTCCTGATGGCGGTTCACCCCACGCAGCTTATAAGGTTTCCCATTCAGACTGAATCCCTTGTCTGCATCAAACGAAAACCATCTGAAACCTACCTTATTAGATATCTCATCCAAGACTTCACCGGTTTTGGCATTCACAATGGCGGTAACAACGCGATACAGTGTCGGCATTTCTGGTGTCCACAATTGAGGATTGTCTATTACATCAGATTTATATTCCACAGTCGCTGTTTCTCCAGCTTTCAGTGAAAAAGGTTGTGTATTCGTCTGAAGCAGTTTTCCCTGAGCGTCATAAATGCGGTTTTGCATCTTCAGACGTATCCTTGAGTCGGCATCATTAGTCACCTCCGCTTTTACCTGCACTACTCCTTCTCGTTCGTTGGCAACGGGGGTACTGACAAATACACCGGTCGATCCGTAGTTCGCCATGTTGAAATGCTGTTCCGAAGTGGTTATAAGCCATACATCCCGGTAGATTCCTCCCCAGAAAGTGAAGTCCGCCCAAAGCGGCGTAATGTCTCGTCGAGCATTATCAACAGTAATTTCTATCTCATTGTTCTCCCTTATAAGCCCGGTAACATCCAAAATGAAAGCCGAATACCCTCCGGCATGACTACCAGCCACCTGTCCGTTGACTTTTACGTCGGCAGCTTTACTGGCGGCATCTATTTTCAGATAATAACGTTTAGTGGGGGCTATCTCTGGGAGTGACAACTTTTTGCGATATTCACCCTTACCTTGATAATAATTTCTTTGAGAATAGGCATCAAGATTAAATGTATGGGGCAGATTAATGGGCTGCCACCGTGTTTCTCCATCCTTACGGAAGTCCCAACCATCATTAATGGTTTTCATCATCCTTTGCGCCGAGGCAGAGAAAGTGAAAAAAGCCAGGCTTACCAGAATCAGGAAAGCCTTTCTTGTCAAAAGACATAAAGCGATGTGCATGTTCATAATTGATATTTAAATAATCAAAAAACAGACTAGTTCTCATCAGCCACCGCTTCTTCCCAGGTTTCCCATTTCTCCACATTGGGGTCATATCCGTCGTAACCCGGATTTTGGCTAAGTTTTCCCAAGCGATTGGCGTCAATGGCCTTTTGAGGAATAGGCCAGTTAATGTTGTGCTTGCCCATGGTATACTTGCGACCTCTGATATTGGCTCCAGTATCCTTATTATAATAGTTGTTGTAGTTAGTGATACGGTGAAACCAGAAGCTGTCCTCATGCAAGTGCTCTTTATCATAAGTTTTGCCTTCATTATCGGGCTTGCCGCTAAGAGCAAGGCAATAAGAGATACGGCTCAGTTCAGTGAAACGCCACTCTTCCATGTAAAGCTCACGGGCACGTTCATCCACGATGTCATCAATATCAACCGTAGTATAAAGTTGCTGACATTTAGCACGTTTACGCACAGCATTGACATCATCTACAGCAGTAGCATCTCCCAGATAATATTTGGCTTCGGCACGGAGCAGATAAGTTTCCGCGAGCCGATAGCAGTAAAAGTCAGCATAGCCACCACCATTGTATTGATTGGCAGAAGGCGTTTCATCTTCGGGAGATTCGGACCAAACCTTATAATGGGGCCAATCAAACCAGCACCGAATTGTATCGGAACAGAGCACTTGGGTGCCACCATCCTCGTCGACCCAACTGAAACGGACATTTTCTCCGTGATATTTAGTGTTCGGACGGTTATATCTCAAATCTTCCATACGCACCCAGTTGCCTACAGTATGACTATGGCGCAGGTCCCCCTCATCATTCACCCCATTAACATACCACAGAGAGTTTTCGGCAAAGTAAGTGGGACGTACAACTGCCTGCCCGCGTCCGAAAGCACGGTTGAAATCCAAATTATCTTTATAATCCGGATTGTTCAAAGCAAAGTTATCCACAGCTCTCACATTATCGGGAGTTTTAATCTCATCAGCATTCCATCTGGGAACCAAGTTACGCATAGTACGGGTGCGAATACCTGAATCAGTGCCGTAACGGTTGGGCAGAACAAGGATGGCCTCTTTGTTAGCGGCAATAGCTTTGTTTCCACCTTGGTGTAAATTCCAAATAACATTGTTGGTAATATTCCATGTTTTAGGATTAGGATTGGAAAAAGTCCCGAACTCATCCTGCATCAATGAGTAGCCTGACTGATCGATGAGGATATCGGCTTGTTCCTTAGCTTTCTGAAAATCACCGTTAGCAAGGTAACATTTAATAAGCAATTGGCGGCATGCCCCTTTGTTGATCATACCGATGTAAGTCATATCCTTTTGGTCGGGAACATTCTGTACAGCAAACTCCATATCTTGCACCATACGCTTGATGATGGCCTCGCGTTTGGTGCTTTTATAGTCTTGCTTGGGAGACTCTATAATTTTAGAAACAAAAGGTACGTCACCGAATTGGAAACAAAGATTCATATACCGGTAAGCACGATGAAAATAGGCACGCCCGAGAAATTCATTCCTGGTGGTTTCATCCAATCCCTCCACCTTATCAATATAGCTGATAACAGTATTGGCATACTTAATGCCGTTGTAAGTCTCCCCCCAAAAGATGACCAGACGATTCTGGTCAAAATTATACCAACCGTCAGTAGGTGTAAAACGTTCGTTTATGTCACAAAAAGCAAGTTGGTCATCCGTTTTACCAGCTACCGTTAAATCAGAGAAAAGATACTCACTCATCAAAGGCAACATCAAGTCACAAGCTTCCGTATTTGTCCAATAAGCACGAAGTGCCTTGTCTGCCGAAGCTAAAGCAGCATTCAGACCATCCACTGTATTGAATGTTACAGTCGGTTCGTAAAGAGAGAGGGAATCCGGTTTCAGGAAATCATCGGAACATCCTGTAAAAAGCGCAGATACGCATGTAATCCCCAGCAACAATTTGAATTGATTTATATAGTTTTTCATATTTCTTTCTTTTTAAAATGTTAAGTTTATACCCAAAGAGTAAGTTCGTGGTGCAATATCTCCGGTTTCAGGATCTCCATATTCCCATTCCTTGCTCCAAGTGGCTACATTGCGCACGGTGGCGAATACTTTGGCGCTCTGAATCTTGTACTTAGATAAGAAAGCTTCCGGAACATTATAAGCCACCGAGATGTTTTCCAGGCGAATAAACGAACGGTCAACGACTCTGCTTGGTGCTGCAAGTCCCGTAGGCCCTTGTGCTGAAAGGCGGGCGTATGTATTGGAAGGATTATCCACTGTCCAATAATTCTTGACATAAATATTCTGGCAGTTGGTAATCTGCGAATAATTATTGTCATTGTTCAGATAATTACTGTCCAGACTCTTGTGCCCCATGTAAGAGTAGAGATTGAAAGAAAAACTCCAGTTCTTATAAAGTATGAAGCTGTTTCGCATGGACCAATGGATAGGAGGCGTAGTCTCACCCAAAAAACGCTTATCGTTATTGTTGTATACAGCAGTAGTAGTTCCATCTGCATTCTTACGGTCATCCGCAGTGTAATGATTGGCTACTTTCGGATCACCGGGTTTTTGTCCATACTTAGCGGCTTCTTCCACTTCATTCACCTGCCAGATACCGGTCACTTCATAATCCCAGATAGCACTTATGGGATGTCCGATAAACCATTTATTGTCCACATCATCTCTTTCTTTAGTAATGGTATTGCCGGCTGCATCCACAATCGTTTCATATTCACCATACAGTTTCTTTATTTCATTTTTATTACGAGAAAAAGAGAAAGAAGTATTCCATTCAAAGTTTTTTGTCTCAATGTTGCGCGTATTGAGTGAAATTTCAAAGCCCCGGTTTTCCACTCGTCCCAAATTTGTGGTAATGGAAGCGAATCCTGTGAAATCAGGTAAGGACTGGTTCATAATCATGTCCGTAGTAGGCATTATGTAGTATTCCAAGCTAGCATTGATACGTCCTCTCAGGAAACTGAGATCTAAACCGACATTCCAAGAGGTAGTCTTCTCCCACTGCAAACCGGTATTGGGCAAACGGTCTACAAAGAGATATTTCATATCCAGCAGTGCACCTGTAGTAGAATTTATGTATCCCTGAGAATATTTCCCAAGTGCCAGGTTAGCCAATGCAATATAAGAGTTCGCCAAACTCCGGTTACCGTTCTGTCCAAAAGAAACACGCAATTTACCAGAATCCAATACCTCACCCCACTTCCAGAAATCCTCATTGGTGAACGTCCACGCCAGTGCTCCGGAAAGGAAATTAGCATACGGATTGGTCGTACCGAAAGCAGAATATCCATCACGCCGGAAAGAGAATGTACCCATATACTTATCATTATACGAATAGAACAAGCGTGCCAAATAGCCGCAAGCAGTCTCGCGGTTATCGGTAGAACGGAAATCGCTCAAGCTCTTGTCTCCATTGGCTGTACCGTGAAAGCCCAATGCCTCAGAAGGCAGAATATTACGAGCTTGAATACGATCCGCCCACGACTGACGCTCTTCAGCTTCCTGCACCAAAGTCAGAATTGTGTGATGTTTTTCTGCGAAAGTATAATCCCATGTGATAGTGTTATTCAGTGACCAGTCAAAACGCTTGCTTTGTTCACGGTTCACGCGGTCGTCTGTTTCGGCCTGCCAGTCAGGATGTTCCGATGACCTGTAATAACGGTCATAAAAATATTGTAAACGCGGTGCCGCATTAAATGAATAAGTGATGCCGAAAGGCAACGTCAGCTTGGCCGTCAAAATGGTATTCAGTACAGTAAATCCTTTTTCCAAATCAAGATACTGACGGTCAAAATCAAAATTATATCCTTTCCAATAAGCATTCTCTCCCTGAGGATGCGCTAAAAGCTCCCCTGCTTCGTTATAGGGAGTGGCAAAAGGGCTGTTGCTCGTTATCTGTCTGTACCAGTCGACAGCAATGTCACCGTCCGAACGATTCTGGAAATTGACGTTAGCTCCCACACTGAACCAGTCCGTCACTTTGGCATCCAACTTCATGTTAGCCCGTACAGCGCTATACTCGTTTCCGCGTACCATACCTTCATTGGAAAGGTATCCCAATGAGAGGTAATAGTTCACTCTTTCAGTCATTCCGCTGATGCTTACATTATAGTCCTGGTTCAATCCCGTTTGGAAAGAGTGGTCATACCAGTCAAAGGTTTTTCCGGAGAGGAAGTTGGCAAGCGTCACTTCACTCGCATTAAGTCCGATACGTCTTGCCCAGATTTCATCACTGCTCATACCGGCATCCTGAGTTGTCTGGTTTTTCCATGCATCCATAGAAAGTCCATACTTTCCCAAGTTAGTATCTGTCGGACGGTCAAAATATCCCGCAGGGCGACCTCCTGTCTGATAAGCCTCATATTTTCCGGTAGACGGATTTACCCCATACGTATCTGTCGTATAAAAATCCCTACGATAGTTCAGATACCCATCCGCATCGTATACCTTCCGCCCATCTGCCCTGGCAGTCCACCCGATGTTAGCACTGAAACTGATCACCGGCTTCTCTGATTTCCCTTTCTTGGTCGTCACGATAACAACACCATTGGCCGCCTTCGCACCATACACGGCAGCCGATGAAGCATCTTTCAGCACATCTATCTGCGCTATATCATTGGGATTAATTTCGGAGAGTTCACCATAAAACATCATGCCATCCAGAATGATGAGCGGGTCATTATGACCTCCGTCAGAATATACGGAACGTTGGCCGCGTATACTCATGGACCCGCCTCCTTTAGCCGATTTATCGAAACCTACATTCAAACCGGCAGTTCCACGCAATACGTCTTGCACAGTCTTAGGAGCCTCATTTGCCAATGCATCCGGACGAACTTGAGTTACTGAACCCGTAAGGTCTTTCTTACGCATCGTGCCATATCCTATCACTACAACCTCATCCAGCATCTCAGAATCTTCCAGTAATTCAACAGTCATAGTTGCTTTGTTCGAAGATAGAAGAATCTCCTGCGTCTTATAACCTATATAAGAGACAACCAATGTCTCTCCTTTCGACGCTTTAATCGAGAAGTTACCGTCAATATCCGTCACCGTTCCATTAGCACTTCCCTTCAGCAAGATTGTAACTCCAATCAACGGTTCCTTTTTACTATCCAACACTCTGCCCGTAATGGCAAGCTGTTGGGCATACCCGCTTACAACTCCTATAAACAGGAGAGCAAACCACATCAAAAATCTGTGTTTTTCCATATCATTAAATCATTGCTGTCCCATTAAAATCTAAAATAGCTCTTTGAAATATTTGAAATTCG
>USSR01000270.1 GCA_900557355.1 uncultured Bacteroides sp. | reverse complement strand
ATATAGATTGATTATCAATGCTTTAACAATGGGCAGGTTTGCAGTACATTCAAAAAATATAAATTTCAATCAAAAGAGAATATTATGAGTTTAAAGAACAGTTATGTTACTTCGGATTATATGGAATGGGATTCAATGTTGTCACTCGTCCATAAATTGTATAGGGATAAGGAATACCGTTTATCGTTGCTAATAGGCTGCGGTAGTTTTTTTGGATTGCGTATATCAGACCTTTTAACTTTAACATGGTCAATGTTATTAGATAGTAATTCTTTTGTGCTAATTGAAAAAAAAACGGGTAAAAGGAGAGAAATTATGATTAATACAAATTTTCAGGAACATATTAGAGACTGTTATAAGGCTCTGAATTTGATAGACAAGAATGAGAAATGTTTTATTAGCCGAAAAAAAACTATATACAGCACCCAAAGGATTAATACCCTATTTAAATTAGTAAAATCAAAATACGGATTGAAAATAGAGCATTTCTCTACTCACTCAATGAGAAAAACATTTGGACGTAAGATAGTTGAAGCATCAGGAGAAAACTCAGAGTTTGCATTAATCAAACTATCTGAACTATTTAATCATTCAGATGTAGCAACAACTCGCCGATATTTAGGATTGAGAACTGAAGAACTATTGGAAACTTATAAACTTTTAAATTTTTAATTTTATCTTTGCAGAATGAATATGGAAACAAAGCATACTGTATATATTAATAAGGCCCAAAGCATGGGTAGTGTTGAAAGTGAATCCGTAGACATAATTGTTCCCTCTCCGCCGTATCCAATGATTGAGATGTGGGATGATATTATGTCAAATCAAAATCCACAAATTTCTGATGCTTTAAAGGAAGGAAATCCCAATTTAGCTTTTGAGCTGATGCATAAAGAATTAGATAAGGTGTGGAAAGAATGTTATAGAGTTCTTAAAAATGGCGGGTTTGCATGTATTAATATTGGCGATGCAACAAGAACTATAGACGGAGAATTTCAATTATACAATAATCATTCAAGAATAGTGAAATCATTTATTGAAATAGGATTTACTAATCTTCCCAATATTATATGGAGGAAGCAAACTAATGCTCCTAATAAATTTATGGGCAGTGGTATGTTACCTTGTGGTGCGTATGTTACTCTTGAACACGAATGGATATTGATATTTAGAAAGGGAAGTAAACGTGAATATAAAACAGAAAAAGATAAACAAAATAGAAGGTTGAGTTCTTTTTTTTGGGAAGAACGAAATGTTTGGTTTTCTGATATTTGGGATATTAAAGGAACTAAACAGAAAATGATTGATTCTCAAAGTAGAGATAGAAGTGCAGCATATCCTTTAGAGTTACCCTATCGCTTAATTAATATGTATTCTCAAAGGGGAGATACTGTTTTAGACCCCTTTTTAGGTACTGGTACCACAATGCAAGCTGCCATCATTGCAGAACGAAATAGTATTGGCTACGAGGTTGATTCTAATTTTAAAACTATTATAAAAGACAATATCTCTCTTATTAATATTGACTATGTTAATAAATTGATAAAGAACAGATATGACAATCATAAAATTTTTGTACAAAATAGGATTCATGAGCAAAAGAAAGAAGTTAAACACTTTAATTATATTATCAATTGTGAAGTTATGACAAAACAAGAAACAGAAATGGAGTTACATTATTTGAAATCAATATACTGTAACTCCACGACTCCCTTACTTTTTAAGTGCAGTTATGATGTAAATACTAATTTGGAAGAACTTCCTTTTTATGCTAAACAGACCTTGTTTTGATTTCGTTAAGCGCCTCACTATTATATATGTCTCCTTTGTTGCTAGCTATTATATCAAAAACGGGAACGCCTTTTTGTCTTGTATACGCATTATTTTTCAGCTTGTTTGCACTACGTGCTTTTCTAATATAAGGTGTAGACCACAAATATGATTTTGGTTTGATTTGCAGACCACATATTAATTTATCTGAAAGATATACTTCATAGTCAACAGCATAAGTATGGTCAATTTCTCCCGATGTTTTTTTAAAAATATGTTTAGGAAATATACTTTTTAATTTTTCGATAGTGTTATTTTCACGAAGAATAATCCCATTCCACGTTTCGCAGATGACACGAAAACGGACACATTCATAGCAATCTTCAATAGTTAAATTATGTCCGTTATCTTTGGTAGCGTTATATAAGGTCTGAGCTTTCTGTTTAAGGTCATCAACAGTCCTTCCGTATTGTGTATTAAGATTCTTTAGACTCCAATCCAGATTACAAATTTTATTTTTATCTTTTAAAGGTAAACTATAATCATTGAGAAGTTCCTTATTATTAGCTAATAATTTGTTGCGTTCTTCACCACTTTGAAAATAAAAATTTTCCCATTCTTCCTTGTTTTTCCAAGGATGTAGCTCTATTAATGTTGAAACATACCCAACAGACCAAGGGTCATTTAACATTAGGTCATTCCATGCACTGTTTGTGGAACTAAATTTAGTTCGGTCAATAGGTAAAATAAATTCATCCATCTCTGAAACAATTAGGGTATAACATTGTTTACTTCTTAATCAATATCATTGAAGTCATTAGGATTGTACTCTACGGTGACTCCATCTTTCATTTTAGTATAATAAATAATAGGAACTGGAATGATTTCCCCCAGTCTATTTTCTATTTTATATGTTGAAGATTTTATGCTGACTGGTTTATCACCAATAAAACCGTCAATACCTTGTGCTTCTTCATTGGTTGTGGCTAATCTATAATCTTTATTCATATCCGTTGCTATATAAGCAATGATGGCTTCTTGAAACTTTAATCCACAATACGTTTTTGTATAAACTAAATCTTTAACCCATTTTTCTATTAAATCTTTGTCTATCTTTTCCGTTGCATTGCGCATTTCTAAAAATTTAGAATAAATTTTTTCTGTTGCATTACTAATGGCATTTGGATATTTTTGTGAATACCAATTAATCCATTCTTCCAATGACTTCCCATCAAATTCCTGAATTAATTCAGACATTTGTCCTACGACATTAGGGCGCGTACCTTGTGCATTACTGTTTACTAAATTAATAAATTGAGTTGTGTACTTAGGAAAAGTACACGTAGGAGCATTTGACAATGCTTCAATTTCCCCATTTGAGATTTTCTTCTTTTTCATGGTTAACTTTTTCTGCAAAGGAAAAGAATAATCATGAAAAAAACCAGCTAAATAGCGAAATATTCACTTTTAAGATATATTTTTTGGAAAAAGGAGTTTGTGGCATTAATTTTCTAACTAAACTAATTAGTTTAAAACTCAAATCCAATATTAAGATAGAATTCTAATTTGTGAGTTCTATTTGAGTAGCAAATAAATCCTTCTAAAGGACCTACTGGACTATCGTAACCATATCCAATGCTTGTTCCATATATTTTTTTACCTGCAAAGAATTTGAAAAACTGATTTTGATGAGTAGCATAATTCCCTGATACGGTAAAGTATTGCCTTTCGTGAAATTTATGTCTTAATTGGATTTGTGCATTTCCCAATAATTTCAGGGTGGATTCTGTATGAATTAGCCCTGAAAAAGGTATTTGTTGTTCATAACGTAAATTATACCCTTCTCCACCGATGACATTGCTGTACATAAATGGAATATTATCATTGAAAATAAATCTTCCATATATTGTCGGTATAATAAATGTATTTAGTGCGATTGGAAATATCTTGGTAATTTGGGTAGCAAGTGATGAGTATGCAGTGTTGGTATGTAAATCGGTATATATTGTATAAGAAATATTAGTTTTCAGACCTTTAGTAGGAAAATATCTTTTGTCTAAAGTTTCGTATTTCAATTTTGTGTGATAATTAAGAAATAAATTCTTTCGTTTCATTAGTGTTGCATCTTTATTTACCAATGTTCTATAATACCGATGATAATCTAATGAAGCTCCAACTTCCATTTGAAGATTTCTTGAGGGTATAATAGAGTAAATTAGGCTGCTAGTATTCCGTATAAAGGTTGGATTAGATATTTTGCGCCCATGATTGTATAAAAATATATCATTGTAGCCAATTTGATTTGAAAGTGTTATCCACTGTGGTTTTGAAATAGGGAGATGATATTGGGTTCTGAGGAAAGATTGTTTTCCTCCTCTTGCCACTATTTCGGCTTTCCCGATTTTTTGTTTATTCAAATTGATATTAAGAATCACTGCTGCAATATCCTCGCTATCGAATCTTAGTCCAATTCTTAGTTGATTATCATTACTTGGAACATATTGCGGATAAAATAAGGGTAATTTGGCTTTATTGTTTTTTTTATTATTTACTATGCCTACCCTATTCTTGATTGATAATAATGTGTTGTAATTGGCTTTTGCGGCATTTTCTCCTCTTATAATAAGAGTGTCTATTGCGGCTTTTGTAAAACTTGCAGCATTATAGTTTTCTACATCAACTTTTATATAAGCATCTATATCCTTGGCGCTTTCATCAAGTGATGATTGACAAATCATTAACATAAGCTGATTGGCTATCCCTGCAATGGAATGCAAATTGTTTGCATCCGATAATTCAGATTGTACATCAATGCCAATAATAATATCTGCTCCCATAGCTTTGACAACATCAATTGGCAGGTTGTCTTTAAATCCTCCGTCAATTAAAACTTTTTTTCCTGAATATATCGGTGAAAAAACAACGGGAACAGCCATACTTGCACGCATTGCCTCTGAAAGTTTGCCAAAGCGAATGACCTCTTTTTTGTTTCTTACCATATCTGTGGCAATACATGCAAAAGGAATTGGAAGGCTATCGAAATTAGTTACATTTTGATAGCCTTCTGTAAGTTGATGTAATAACTGTGATATATTCTTCCCTTTTATTATACCTCCATTCTTTCCACTATTGTTGATAGGAAATGACATAAGGTATTTACTATCATCGGATTTAAACGGAAAAGGAATTTCTTTGCGTGAAACTTTATCGGTAAGTAAGTCTATCCAGTCTGTTTGTTTCACTATTACTGCTAATTGTTCGGATGTATAACCTATAGAATATAATCCACCAATAATAGCTCCGATGCTTGTTCCTGCAATATAATCAATAGGTATATTTAATTCTTCAAGAGCCTTTATTACTCCAATATGCGCAACCCCTTTAGCTCCACCACCACTTAAAACGATACCTACCTTTTTTCGTGGCGATGTGTAGGCTAAAGAGAATGGTAATATTAATAAAATAAGTGTAAGTGCAATTTTATTCATAGGAATAATGAAGTCTCATTTAATCGTAACTACTCAATTTAAAGTTGTCTATTTTGTTGATTAAATATTTATAGATGTTGGAAAAGTAACACTACCGTTCAAAACAATACTTTTTGAACCCGATTTGCATTTATAATCCTTAAATACAAGTGTAACTCTAAAATTTTCCAAATCCCATTTTTCAATTGTAACAGTACCAGAAACATACTCTTTTTCAGAGGAATACCATTCTTCAAGTTTTACTAAACCAATCAATATTCTGCAATCTTTGGTTACATCTTTTCCCGTTGCCAACTCTGCACGATGGTCAGTGTTACCTTGAATATAGAAATCGGATGTTGCATCATTTATCCAAAATTCAAAACTCGCTGATACTTTACCTTCGAGATTTGTAATTTTGACAGAACTACCATTTACTGTTAGTGTTGATGTGAATTCTGTTTTTTCATTATCATCATCGCTTGAACAGCTTGTTACGGAAATTACCATTAGTAGAATGGTCAATAAAAAAATAGTTTTCTTTTTCATTTTTCTTTTTTTAGTTAAACGTTTCTTGTATAATTGAGATTGCAAAGATAATACACGTACATGTACGCTCAAAATATTTCTGCAATAATCTTTCCTTTACAAATTTAAATAATTAGCATATATGACTAATATAGAAGAATTTGTAATACAAAAGGTAAAGGCAATGAGGATGGAAAGAAAGTGGTCACAAGTAGAATTGGCAGACTACATGAATCTTTCCCCAAGTTTTATTGCGGATATTGAAAACCCCAAACGAAGAGCGAAATATAACCTCAACCATTTAAACGAGTTGGCTAAAGTTTTTAGTTGCTCTCCTAAAGACTTCTTACCTGATGCACCATTAAGAAATGAAAAATAGGTATTGTGTTAGTTTTCTAATTTATATTCACAAATCTTGAAAGTGAATATAAATTTCAAATTTATATTGCTGATAAACAGTGATATACGACAAATAGTGGAATTATAGTTAAAACTGATATTCACTTTTGACTATAATTCCCTATTTTTAAACTTAATTTTATTTATTGATTACGCAAACTGTAACGCTCGGCATTTTTTCTCCATTTGCAGTCTGATAGTAGCATGATGTGTCTATTTGAGTTTCTTTATCTAACTTCTCAGCAAGTTGATTGGCGAACGTTTCGCCATTACTTTCCCAAATTTCGATTTGAACATCTTCAACTTTAGAATTATCTAAATCACAATAATCCATAAGATAGTAATTACCGTCAATCAGAAACAACCAATCACCCTCACAATCACAAGCTGTCGCCAACATCCAATTTGAAGATGTATATTCTTCTTCATCAGGATAATTGTCTGCTAAATATTCAACTGCCCTATCAATGACATGCTGTTCAAATTCTTCGATAGAATCAAATACAATTGAATCAGGGTATAACTTTTTAATATCAGTAACACCATTCATTTCTACTTTTTGGCTTGCTGCCAGTACGAGATTTTTCAAATTTTCCATTGTTTTATGTTTTAAATTAAATATTGATAACATTTTCACTTTCATGATTTAATCAGACTGCTTGATAAGAAACAATCTGTATTTCAATCGTTTGACGTTGCAAATGTACGGAAAGATTTATTTGAAATCCAAAAATCACAATGGCTTTAACGTGAACATAATAAAATTTAAATCAAACAATATTTAATGCTTGTTTATCTTGGAAATAAAGTTTATATTTGCATCATGTTAAAAGGGGGAGTAATCTCTCTTTTGGGTAGAGGTAACACTCTAAAGTATATTTTCCGTCATATAATCTAATCTGTAAATTATAAATTCGGTATATTCTTGATAGTCAATATGTTGGACGTTTCTGTGTTGTTTGAATACAGATGTTTTAAAGTTGATTCGTTGCTGTGATGTTAAAAATCAGGAATAAAATCTCTTATTTTCCTAAAAAACTTTTAGATAGGCTATTCTTCCGCTTATCTTTGCACGATTTGTTTTGTTAAAATGTGGTCTTAGCAAGTTTGTTGTATTAACAAAAAGAGACAGATTAGGGCTGTGTTATTTGTGCTTAAAACAATATTTAACGGTGTCTCTATGGCTATTGTCGTGTATGTGTTTATTCTATGTTGGAATACGTATGTTTTAGATAAAGCCATATTTGTTGTGTCATAGAATGTAAACTATATAGTAAACCAATATTTTTAGATAGAATATAATACGTTGATTATTAATCATATGAAAAGAATACTTTTTGTCTGCCTCGGTAATATTTGCCGTTCTTCCTCTGCAGAAGGTGTGATGAAACATTTGTTGGAAGAATCCGGACTGGAGAATGAGTTTGTGGTAGACTCTGCTGGTATATTGTCCTATCATCAGGGGGAATTACCCGACAGCCGGATGCGTGCCCATGCTATTCGTCGCGGTTACGAGCTCACACATCGCTCGCGCCCCGTGCGAACGGAAGATTTCTATAATTTCGATTTGATTATCGGGATGGACGACCGGAATATTGATGACTTGAAAGATCGTGCCCCTTCTCCGGAAGAATGGAAGAAGATACACCGTATGACGGAATACTGTACCCGCTTTACGCATGCCGACCACGTGCCCGACCCATATTATGGTGGAGCCGAAGGGTTTGAGTATGTGCTCGATCTATTGGAGGATGCTTGCGCAGGATTGTTGGAGCGTATTTCGCAAAGTAACTAATACTAATTCTTTTCTTAGTAATAGATAGATGCCGGCGCTGTGGATGCTAATTCGTTCCGAGTGTAATCCATAGCGCTTACTTAGTGAAAAATCTGTTTATCCTGATAGAATCTCTTATCTTCATTCAGGCTACATGTGGCATCTACACCTGCACTTTGCAGAGTCTCAGCAATGTCATTCAGTGTTCGCCGGGATACCCTGCCTATGTAGTAAAGACGATAGTGATAATCTTTATCCAATATTTCCATCACATGCGTGAAAGCCTGTTCACGTGCAAAGTCAAAGTTGACTTTAAGTATCTTTTCGTAGGGATACACTATTTCACGCCCTACACTATATATTCTGAGACTTTTATTGTCTACCTTCAGATAGCAAAAGCGTGTCATCAACATGTGCATGAAATAGATACTCAGACCGAACGAAATGATGCCCAGAAAATATGCCCACCAACTTCCGAATGCAATAGCCTGATATCCCAATATCATGAACGTGATGAAAAGCACTAAGAAATAAAACATATAGAGTGACGGGCGCTGATAGGTAGTCGCCGGAATTTCCGTCGCTGTCCGTTCCCGCGAGATAGAATTATCAAAAGGTATGTTTTGCGAAACCAGATAGCGGATAATAGATGATGGCTTCTGGAACGGGCGAACATAAAAAGCCTTTTGGCTACCCTGTTTCAGGTGTAATGTCAAGATGCCCGCACCATACCA
>USSR01000269.1 GCA_900557355.1 uncultured Bacteroides sp. | reverse complement strand
TCGCCCTTCTTTTCGCAAACGCTCAATGTACACTCTGGCACATTGGTTAAATCCATTTTTATTCATTTTTTGCATCACTAGTTATTTTAGATTATATAATATAAGAGAAAGAACAAAAGTAAGCTACTTTATGATTTCAACTATTATAAAAAAAGGGAAAGTAAAAGAAAACCTTCACTCACGTGGAAGTTATTCTTTTACTTTCCTATAACTTAATGAACAAACTTAATAATTAACCTTTGACTTAAATATCTCAAGTACGTATCACAAACATATAATTACCCTTTCTTAAAGTTTAAAAGGCGTCATCTTCAAATATACCCGATAATCCTTTATCATTCCCGTCTTGTCGGCTTCCGCTCTTGGCAAATAAGAAAATCCCGTGACTATCTTATCCTCACCAAGATTAATCACAATCTGATGTGGAAATTTATGTTTAGCAGCTGAAGAGTAGCTAGTATGCCAGAAAGTAGATTCCTGTAAGTCAAATACATTCGTTGCAATGTTATTTGCCTCTTCTGTTTCTTCACTATCTGCATAAATAACCTTCCAATGCTGGCGTGACAAAGGTTTACCATCGGCTCCTAACAATTCTAATTCTGCAATAGCTGCAAAGTCTTTTCCATCATAAGCATTCAATGCTTCAAGACAAAAGAAACGAGTTTCCACTTCCTTTCCGAATTTCACATGTTGCCAACCATTACCGGATTTGAAAGTTCCTTCATAAACAGGTTTTTCTCCTGTTAAATCCAAATTCTCACCAACCTTACGATGTGCATAAGCAGCACCGTGTACACGCAGGTTATCAAGAATAGGTTGTTGTAATCCTTCTGTCTGTGGCTGTACAGAACCAGCCATATCCAATATAATCACTTCATTCTCTCCTTTCTTCAACCAACATCCCGGCACATATAAGGTTTGTTGTGGCCCAATTTCCCAGTAACGTCCAATAGCATAACCGTTCACCCAAACCATACCTTTACTCCAGTTAGTCATATTCAAGAATGTATCACCTGTTTTGTCCAACGTAAAGGTTCCCCGATAGTAGGCAGGATATTTCTGGGGATTATCCTGTTTTACAAATTTCTTATTTTGCGCAAAAGCATAATCAACCGGAATATTATAAACTTTCCAGTTCTTCAATGAAGTAATAACACCATTATTCGACTGGACTTCCACTTTTTCAGTGATACCCTTCCAATCATAAATGCCTTTACCAAAATTCATACGTCCCATTGCTTCTACCAAAATATCCAGCTGGGCCCCTTCTTTCATTGGAGGAAGAATAACCGTACCTTCACCTTTTAAACGACTTAATGTAGCTAATTTCTTACCATCCAAGAAAACCTGTGCCCAGTCATGAGCCTCTGTGATTGTCAACGTCTGTTCTTCTTTAGATGCCGGCAGTGTAGTCCGGTACAAAATACTTCCCCATCCCTGATCGAACGCCTCCATTGACTGAATGTTTTCACTAATCTTTGGCTCCGGCAGATTATCAAACAGTATCGCCACTTCATTCAATTTAAATGAAGGAATGGCAATAGTCGGAATAGAATCCGGAACTTCCGGCAATGACTCACCTTCGGGTAAATAGTTACTTAACAAATTGCGTACCTCAAAATATTTGGGAGTGACTTTTCCTGATTCATTGATGGGAGCATCATAATCATAAGACGTACACGTCGGAGAGAAATTAGGGAAATTTGCTCCTCCCCAATGTCCGAAACTAGTACCTCCATGAGTCATATATAAACTAAATGAAATATTCCGGTCAAGCATTTCTTTCATTCCTTTTACCAAATCCTCCGCACTACGTGTCTCATGCTTCGCTCCCCAATGATCGAACCATCCGGACCAAAACTCACTACACATCAACGGAATATCAGGACGGAGTTCTTGCAAACGCTTAAATTGATCGTCAATATTAGCCCCTGTACCAAAGTTGATTGTCCAAAGCAAATCATCCAATGCATTATTCTCAAAGTTCGAATTCCAGTCACATTGGAATAAAGGAACTCCTGTGAAACCTGCTTGCTTTACAATATCACGTATTTCGGCAATGTATGGTTTGTCTATTCCGAATGATCCATATTCATTCTCAACCTGTACCATAATGATATTGCCACCTTTACTAATCTGAAGATCGGTAAGCTGTTTGCCCACTTCGTTCATGAATAGTTTCACCCGTTCCATATAATACGGATCCTGTTCACGAAGTTTGATATCCTTCTTCTTTAATAACCACCAAGGCAATCCACCCATTTCCCACTCTGCACAAACATACGGTCCGGGACGAACGATCACATACATTCCGTTTTCCTGCGCCAGCCGACAGAAAGCCGCAATATCTTTTTGACCGGTAAAGTCATATTTTCCCTCTTCCGGCTCATGAAAATTCCAAAAGACATAAAGACAAATGGTATTCATACCTAATGCCTTACACATTTTGATACGATGCTCCCAATACTCTTTTGGTATACGGGGATAATGAATTTCGGCTGCTTTTACCACAAACGGTTTTCCGTTAAGTAAAAATGTCTTGTCCCCTATTTCAAATGTCTCTTTCGAAGATTGGGAACAGGAAGTGCTGAAAACAGTCACTAATAAAATAAGCAAATACAATAAAGGTTTCTTCATTTTTTAATCTATTGTTTTCATGATACAATACTATTTCCAAATAAATCCACCATCGGTCAATGTTTCCATTCAGACCGACAGCGAATTTGCAAACCAATCAATGTGTTACCTAAAAACTAAAACTATTACCTATTGAAAACTAAATGCATTGCAAAGATGAGATATTCTTTTTATACAAAGGTCTTCAAATCGGTCAAAACAGGACAATATTCATTCAATATAGTTTAAATCTTACTTTTTAACAGCGATTTTTTTATTCATTATAAAAAAATCCCGCCAATACATTTTACAGTATTGACGGGACCAACATATATAATAAAGGTTAGTTAGTGTAATAAACCGTATGTCACATTATCCTCCTTTACGTTCTTAACGTTATGGACTTTTTTCACAAAATCGTTCACCTTATCCACATGTACGTCTTGAATAACTACATTTTTGACAGGCAATTTTGCGTCCCCCTTTAACTCATATATCGCATCAGCGGAATCACAAATCACATTTTTCAAATAAATGCCATCAATACGAGTAATACGTTCTTCATAAGTAGGAACAAGCTCCCTCCACTGATAGAGTACATCTGTATCTATTTCCAATACACGTTGCACATGCCCTGTTCTTATATTTTCCATGTGAATATTTTCAACAAACGCTCCTCGCCTATGATTTGTCTTCACAAAGAAAAGTCGTCGTACAGATTGTGGTACCTTACAATCATGCATATACACATTGCGAATACCACCTGAAATCTCACTGCCAATCCCTAATAAAGTATGTCCTTCCAGAATATTACAATTACGAATTACAATATTTTCAGTCGGAGTGTTCAATCTCCAGGCGTCACGATTACGACCAGCCTTAATCACCACCGCATCATCACCTTGGTCAAAGGTACAATCCTCCACTAGAAAATTACGAGTCATCTCCAAATCAATGCCGTCGTTATTGTGCCCATGCGCTTTAACATCCAGATGACGTACTATCCCGCCATTGCACATATACATATGAATCGTCCAAAAGGGGCTTTCACGAATCTTAAAGCTATCAAGCAGCACATTCTCACAACGATTAAAATGTATCAGATGTGGACGAAGATGATTCTCACCTACCGCCATCTGTCGTTTTTCAACAGGTACATCTTTGGACGCCATCGTATACAACTTTCTAAGGGCATCCATGTGAGCCTTAGGACGGGCAAACCACTTCTTCCAACAATCCATCTTCGGACTTAACATACCTGTTCCTGTAATAGCCACATTCTTGCACTCAAAAGCATAAATCAAAGGTGAATAGTTATAACATTCCATCCCCTCCCAAGACGTCATTACGGCTGGCAAATAATGAGAAGGATTATCCGTAAAACGTAGTACCGCCCCTTCAGCCAAATACAAGTTTACATTACTCTTGAGATGGATTGGTCCGGTCAACCATTCTCCTTCAGGTATAACTACTCTCCCTGCCTGATTACAAGCAGCTATAGCACCCGCAATTGCATCAGAAACATCCGCCCTTCCTCCTTTTACAGCACCATAATTTACAATGGAGAAATCTTGATCAGGATACATAAACTCTTTTATGGGCTCCATTGAAAATGGTGCATCCACTTTCACATATTTGAATTGCCCCCAAAGAGTTGCAAAAGAGACAGCCAACAGCCCTATAGTAAATAAAATTTTCTTCATTTAATAATGTATTGCATGATCTTTGGGAAATTCATGTCCACTCCATGCCTTTTTGGAAGTCCAGTCTTGAGGTTTTGCTGTCCAAAATGAATGACTGGCGGGAAGTCCTAACGGCAGGAATACCTCTGATGTAATATACATACTTCCATTATTACTATACCAGTCCGCCAAACCGGTCTGATGCCCCGCAAAGCCTAATTGCAAAAATCCTTTCTCATTGAAATTACCATCAACAGCAAACAAACGTTTCATGACGCAAGTTAATGCATTACGTACCTGACCTTCCGGAAGTTCTTTGGGCAACATATCTTTCCAACAAAGCATTGACAATGGCTGAAAAACTCCCAAACGATAAGTCATAGAACGACCGAATACCGGAAAAGATGCTTCAGGAGATATAAAACGTTCCAAAATCATTCCGAAACGCTGCATGCGTTTCTTAGCCAAATCTTCCGTTTTCTTTTGCATCTCCAAACTACGGTCATGCAATATTACTTTATGATCGTTGACAGTCTGCATTACTTGTACAAACATAGGTTGAATCACATAACTATTATAGTAATCGAATGCAAAAGTTTCTCCATCCGAATACCAGCCATCACCTACATACCACTCTTCTGCTTTTCGAACAGCTGTATGAATACGGAACAAATCGTATTGTGCATCAGCTTCCATCAAAAAAGATTCAATCATAGCCGAAAACAATAACCAATTTGTGTATGGCGGATCAATCCGACGCAATAACTGAAATTCTTTAATATAACGTTGTTTTGTCACTTCATCCAATGGTTCCCAAAGCTGCTTTTTAGCACGAAGAAAGCTACTGGCAATATAAGCCGCATCTACCAAAGGCTGTCCTTCATTTCTCCATAAGAGATAATCAGGGCTATCCGGATTAACAGCATGTGCATAGCTCTTCAAAGCCCATTCACGCAATTGCCTGCGCATTTTACCTTCTTCCGTATCATCGTCCGGCAAAGAAAGCCAAGGAGCAATACCGGACATCAAGCGTCCGAAACATTCCATGTACGTCACATCCTTACTGCGTCCATCCCATGTTGGGCTGATCTCTACCTGCATATTTTTCTTCAACTCCCCTTTGCTCATATTACTCAATACAGGAGCAGCAATCTTATATGCCATCTGTGCCCAATATTCACGGTCACTGATTTCCTTTTCTACCTTCCCCTTTTTAGCATAAGTTACTGTACTGAACACACACAATAAAATGAAGACCAGGATATTTTTATTTTTCATCATTACATTCAAATATAAAAAACAATTTTAATTATTCAGATATTTCACCATTTCAGAACCCGCCAACAGGAAAGCTCCTACCCCAAAGTCCGCAGTCGTCTCCGGTCCTACATTCTTATGTTGGTCTGCTCTTTCACCGATTGGTTGTACATAGCCTATCTTTCCATTGGGTTGCAAGGCTATTTCAGTCAAGTATTTCCAACCTTGTTTTATAACAGGTTCATAAGTTGATTTATCCAAAAATCCATTATTCACACCCCAAAGATACCCATAGGTAAAGAAAGCTGTCCCACTTGTTTCACGTCCCGGAGCCTGCACCGGATCCAACAAACTACGGGTCCAGTATCCTTCTTCCTGTTGTGCAGCAGCCAATGATTTAGCCATAGCCTGGTATATGGTAATATATTCAGCACGATGTGCATCATTTTCGGGTAGGTCCTGCAAAACTTTAGCCAAACCTGCAAACACCCAACCATTACCCCTAGACCAAAAGTCTTTCAATCCTTGATTTGTCTTATGTTTCGGGTAGATGTATTTTCCATCGCGATAAAACAGGGCACTTTCCTCATCATACATGAGATTTTTAGCATAAGTAAAGTACTCATAGAGTTTATCCAAATATTGCTGATTATCTGTAACCTTATAAAGTTTGGTCATCACCGGCATTACCATATACAATCCGTCTGCCCACCACCAATAATCATTGTTGGGAGTTGACATTTCATATTCCATCACTTCCTTGGCACGGGCTATTTTATACTCTGCCGGCTCACGGTCCATGTTATACAAGTCAATATAAGTCTGGAAACAAATCTGCCAATCTCCAAAGAGAACATGTTCCATCGTTTCACCATAATTATATTTCCACTTGGATTTATCATCAGAAGTAGCTCCTTTCCATTGATTCTTTTCAGCCCATGCTTCCGAATACTTCTTGTAAGTCTCATTACCGGTTACTTCATAAGCTGCAATATTTCCGGTATGATAAGCAGCCGGATGCCAAAAGGCAAATGCCGGTTCCGGATTCTCCGCCTGCCAATAGTCATTTACTTTCTTAATAGTCTCAATAACCTTTGACTTTGTCCATACACTATCGGTAATTGCTTCATTCTGATTGTTACTCTTACCTAATTTACATCCTGCCATGCTAATACTGAAAACACAGCTTAATACCCAAAAAGAAATTCTTCTAAAGTTCATTAATTATACAGTTTTTCGTGGTTATTATTACAATGCAAAGATGCACCCTTTTTAGGACAGAAACGTCCTAAAATGAATCAAAACCGTACAAAAATCATTCAATGCACATAAAAAGAAAGTTATGGAAGGCACATAAAGCCTTCACATAACTTCTACCAATAATTAATCCTTAAACAATCTTTCTATTAAAACTAAACACACATCTATCTATTTACTTTGGGGAATAATCAAAAAACTAAACCCACACGGCCCGCCACCTCCATTCTCCAGCCGAACCAAAACTTTATTCCACCCCTGTCGAAACTGAAAAGGAGCGATATGTTCATCAATATTATACCAACTGGTTCCATAGTCACGCCATACATCCTTTCCGTTAATCCATACACGTCCGCTGTCATCCGTACCAATAGCCACCAGCATCGTAGTAGCCTCATCAAAGTAAAGCTCGGTATAAGCATAGTAAGTTGAATGTCCGGTAGTCACAGGTGGCACATTGTGCATCGA
This sequence comes from uncultured Bacteroides sp., assembly GCA_900557355.1. GTDB lineage: Bacteria > Bacteroidota > Bacteroidia > Bacteroidales > Bacteroidaceae > Bacteroides. The sequence goes on along the minus strand of USSR01000269.1, from coordinate 1,411 downwards.
TTCACTCTGCATAAACTTCCAACGTAGCGTCCCGTCAAGCTGTACCTCGTCTCCAATAACTTTTAGCGGATCGGAATCCGTTTCCGCAATTCCTGTTCCTATCTGTCCATCAGTATATACAGCATCAAAGTCAATAGAAACTTCAGGTGGATGAACGATGGAAAAATCCTCTCGACCGAAGCTCTCCCACGGTCCAATCATATACCATGTATTGATATAGAGCCATCCCTTACGTTCTGCATCTTTAGAGAAACGCCGTCCGGGCAACGCTTGTGCTTTCACCATTTCCTTGCTCAACTTCGATCCTGAATAAGCACTGAATGTTCCCTTTCCGCCTCCGGGAGCAGAAACTTCTCCACTTCCTCCCATACCAGTTCCATTTCCATTACCGCTACCATTACCTCCAGAGCCTCCATTACCCGAGCTGCCATTACCTTGTCCCATTCCGTTTCCAGGATTACCTGCCTGACGAACTGCCCCGAACAGACCTTCCAAACGAGATTGCGCCAACCCTGCCTGACGAGTAGCTTGTCCGAGCAACCCACGATAATTATTCAAATCAGCAGTACTCTTTATCTCTAATCCTCCACTAGCATTACTACCTGCCGAAGTTGCCCACTCACCATCCCTTGACTGCATCCTTATCAATTCATCAAAACTCGGCATACGTGAATTACCCGCTTTCAAAGAACTATACACTTCAGGAAACGACTGTCCCTTGGATAAAGACTGTTTAGCAGCACTCACAGCCAAATGACTTTGTTGAATTTCAGCCTCATAGTCACGTAATACAGCATAAAGTTCTTCGACAGAAGCATTATCTGACGGATTTCCTGCTCGAGGAATAGCCCGCGCTTTCGATGTATCATTCGCATCAGCAGGTGCTCCCCATGGCAATTTTCTTTTTTCCACTTTCGTCAGCATATCTTCTTTACGCCGTCTCATTGTTTCAGCCATCGTTTGGAACTTCTTCACCTGCTCTTCCAGATTCTTTTTAACCAAGACCTCTGACTGCTCCACCAGCTGCCTGGCATAATTAGCAGGTAATGCCCGTTGTGCCTGTTCCTGTTTTACCTTTTCCGTCAAACTCTTTCTGGACTTTTGATTTTTCTGCTGTTTCATTTGCAAAGCTATCGCCTCCTGATCCAGAGACGGCATCTTCCAAATATAGAGTGCTCCGCCTACAAAACAAATCAATGCTATCATCCATGATAGGATAACCGTCAGACGGCTACTCCCTGTTGTAGTTCTCGTCATACGTCCTGATTCCTATATTAGTTAAGTTATAAAACTGGCAAGCATCCATCACTTCTACAAAACGTCCGAACGGAGTATGCCTGTCCATATCAATGCGAATACGCTTTCCCGGGTCAGTGATACATGTCTGTCGTAACTGTTCCATCATAAAATT
>USSR01000268.1 GCA_900557355.1 uncultured Bacteroides sp. | reverse complement strand
TGGAAGGACGGTGTTTATCATGCCATTTCTTTCTTGGTTCCTCATTCGGAACTGTTGCCGGATAAGGCTGGGAAAGATGAGTTTATGGTTTATGCTCTTTCCATCAAAGATTTGGAGTATGAGACAGGCATTGACTTCTTCTGCAACCTACCCAATGAGATAGAGAAGAAAGTTGAAGTTGCTTATAATGCTGAAGATTGGACTTGGTAAAAAAGGCTATTTATTATTTAATGAAATAAGGAAGAGAATATGTAACGAAAGCTGCATATTCTCTTCCTTTTATGTTTTTAGAGTTTCCATCGGTAGGAAACTGTCGTTCCCATTAAGGGAAACTGCTGTTCCCATCAAGGGAAACGACCGTTCCCATTAGCAGAAACGGACATTGATGTTGAGAATTTCTTTATTTTCATTTCCATCAGTACCGGGTTGTGGTCACTACATAAGTCCAGGTCAGGCGAGTAGTAGCGGTATCCCTGAATGGTGGGTGAATGGAAAATATAGTCGATACGCAACAAACGTTTGAAGTAGCGGAAGGTATACATGTAACCCCGTCCACTGGTGCGGAACCCGTCTTTAAGTATATCACTTAATTCTGTATAGGTGTAGGAAGACGGCAAAGAGTTGAAGTCACCGCACACTACTACGGAGTAAGGACTGGCGAGGGCCAGTTGACGGATACTGTCTGTCTGTTCGGCACGCTTCACAAAGTTGTCGTGCAAAGTGTTGATAGCACCTTGTACAACTTCCACTTCACGACGGGTGTCATTCGTATTGTTAAGACCGCGTTCCCATTTCCGACGGTTTTGATTGACACTGGTAGTCTGCAGGTGGTTGTTGAGCAGACGGACAGTGTCTCTTCCTAATATGATATCGCACTGCATGCTGCAGTTGGCACTTTGCGGATAAGAAATAAATCGGGGATTGATGAGTGGGTAACGGCTGAATACGGCGATAGGAAGCACTCCGCTGATGGAGTCTTCAGTGGGTATCAAGGCATATCGCCAGTGGGAAAATACATTGCGGATGCTGTCCATCGGAAAGTACTGATTGTCGCCGAACTCTTGGAAGCAGAGTACATCGACTTCTTGTTGTTTCATGTAGCGGGCAATCTCTTTGCAGGAGTAGCCGGTGATCTCGGTACCAAAATTGCCGACATTATAAGTGGCTACTTTCAAATATCCATCGGCATAGTTACTACTGTAATGTCCTTCAGGGATTTTTTTTGTGAAATTGAATTGAAAAACGGAAAGTATATAACCGTAGTTGAAAGCCAATGCCGCAAAAGGGATGAGGATCCAGCGACTGCGGGCAAATGCCCAACAGATGGCAACCAGTAGATTGCATATCAGTAATATTGGAAGAGCTAATCCCAATACAGGCATATATTTGGAATTAGCAGGATCAAAGTTCCCGGAAAAGGCGGAGATAATAGTAACAGTAGCCAGAATGACTGTCAGGATCACTGGAATACTGCGGAAGAGACTGTGAATTTCAGATTTTCCCATGTTTATTGAAAGGAATGTTATTTTATAATATTTACCGGTTTTCCTTCCGCATACGCTTTCAGGTTACTGACTGCTATATGTATCAGCCTTTGGCGTGCTTCAAAGTTGGCCCAGGCGATGTGTGGGGTGATGAAACAATTTCGTGCAGTCAATAACGGATTGTCCGGACGAGGTGGTTCTTCGGAGAGAACATCCAGTCCGGCGGCATATATTTGTCCGGTGTTCAAGGCATTGGCAAGATCTTGCTCATTAATAAGTGGACCACGTCCGGTATTGATAATGATGGAGGTAGGTTTCATTAAAGAGAGACGGCTGGCGTTGACCATTTCGCGAGTACTGTCGTTCAACGGACAGTGCAGGCTGACGATGTCGCATTCGTGGAATAATTGGTCGAGATCTGCTTTTCTGATTTCGGGTGGGAGTTGCAGACGCGATTTAGAAGTATAGGCCCATACCTTCATTCCGAAGCCAATGGCTATACGGGCAGTGTTATATCCGGTCTGTCCCAGACCGATGATTCCTATCTTCTTGCCAAGCAATTCAATAAGTGGGGTATTGTAGAAACAAAAATCGGGGCTCTTGCTCCAGTCTCCTCTGCTGACCTCTTCAGAGTAATGGCGTACTTGTTGAGTGATATTCAGTATGTGGGCAAATACCATTTGTCCTACGGAGGGAGTACTATATGCAGGAATGTTGGTGACAATGATACCTCGTTCACGGGCGGCAGCTATGTCTACTACGTTGTAGCCTGTAGCCAGCACGCCGATATATTTCAGATCGGGCAGGGCAGCCATCATTTCGCTGTTGATCACTACTTTATTGGTGAGGAGGGCTTCTGCACCGGCAGCACGTTCCAGTACTTCGGCGGGGGCGGTACGATCATAAATTACGCATTCGCCAAACTCTTTCAATTTGTCCCAGCAAAGATCACCGGGATTTGCGGTGTAACCGTCTAATACTACAGTTCTCATTCTGTTTATGTTTAAAGTGAGTACGCAAATTTAGGGAAAAGATTTAGGATTATGCTTATAATGGTATATTTTGTTGTGGTCGGTGTGTTTGTTGGAAGAAGTAGTATGGGATATATTAAGTAAGGATTATTTCTTAAATTTATCCTCGCCCCATAATGCTTTCATGCGTTCTGCATGTTTCTGCTCGGCAGCATTGTCTTGTGCTTCCCAAAGGCGACGTTTTTTCAGTTCATCGGGCATGAATTGCTGTTTCACGAAATGACCTGGATAGTCATGGGAATACTTATAATTGTCTCCGTAACCTAATTGTTTCATTAATTTGGTAGGTGCATTACGCAGATGCAACGGAACGGGTAGATTGCCCGTTTCCCGTACAAGTTCCAAAGCATTGTTGATGGCTATGTAGGCGGAATTACTCTTCGGGCTTGTAGCAAGATAAATAGTAGCCTCTGCTAGTGGAATACGTCCTTCGGGCCAGCCCACTTTCATTACAGCATCAAAACAGGCATTGGCAATCAGCATAGCATTTGGATTTGCCAGTCCGATGTCTTCCGATGCGGAAATAACGAGTCGGCGGGCAATAAAGGCAGGATCTTCTCCAGCTTCTACCATACGGGCGAGCCAATATACGGCACCATCGGGATCACTACCACGAATAGACTTAATGAAAGCAGATATGATATCATAATGCATTTCTCCATCCTTATCGTAAGCCAGAGGATTTTGTTGCAGACGTTCGGTAACTATCTCATCAGTAATGACCACCGGATCATTGGCTTCGGAAGAAACTACAAGGTCCAGAATATTAAGCAGTTTACGCGCATCTCCACCACTATAGCGGAGCATGGCAGTCGTTTCTTTCAGTTCGATTTTACGCTCTTTCAGAATATGGTCGGTGGTGACGGCACGTTGCAGTAATTCCATGAGGTCTTCTTTCTCCAAAGACTTCAGTACATAGAGTTGGCATCGTGACAGCAGTGGGCGGATTACCTCAAAAGAGGGATTTTCTGTAGTGGCACCTATCAATGTCACTGTACCTTGTTCCACTGCACCAAGCAAAGAATCTTGTTGCGATTTACTGAAACGGTGGATTTCATCAATAAACAGTATGGGGCTGCCTTGTGAGAAGAAGCGGTTGCTCTTGGCGCGTTCTATCACTTCTCGTACGTCTTTCACGCCACTGGTAACGGCACTCAATGTATAGAATGGAGTTTCCAGTTTATTGGCAATGATCTGTGCCAGTGTGGTTTTTCCTACACCCGGAGGTCCCCACAAAATAAATGAAGAGATACGTCCCGCATCAATCATCTTACGTAGTATTGCACCTGGTCCTACTAAATGTTTCTGACCGATGTACTCATCTAAAGTTTTAGGACGAAGCCTTTCTGCTAAGGGAGTCATTTTAATTACTAATTACGAATTATAAATTACTAATTGCGAATTACAAATTAATAGTTCGTAATTTGTGATTCGCAATTTGTCATTTCTAGAATATCATTAATATCATAAAGCGTATGCCTCCTTTCTTTACACCTGGAATATCCGTGTAAGTGAGGCGGCGTACATATTCGATATGCAACAGTTTGAAAATGTTGTAGATACCTACGCTGGCTTCCAGATAAGGAGTACTACCCATTACATGGCTGGTAGGCATACCGTCGCGCATAGGGAAGAGGAACAATTCGTCATTGTGGCTCTTATATGGGTTATTCTTATCCGTAAGTGTTCCGTACATACCACGGATACGGAAAGTTTCGCGCCATTTCAGCTTTTTAATGAGGGGAATACGATTGAATAGCTTCCCGTTCATATCATAAGTGATGGCAAGAGAGGCATAACGGTCATTCAGGAATTCCATGTTGTTGATAAGGCTGAAAGATTCATTGTGCTGGGTGATATATGAAAGGTTTGCCATGGGCAGGTTCAGTAAAGGGAACGGTACCGTATTCCATTGGGCACCGGCACGGGCGGTGATGTCTAGTTTACCCCAGGAGCCAAACCAGAAACGTTTGCGGATACTGGCTTCTGTAAGATTGAAGTTATATTCGCCACCCAGCACACCTTTCAGACCAATGGTATGGGAAAGAGAGAAGATCGGGGCATCCAGAGACACCGGAACACGACGTTGCTTCGTATTGACAAATGTTTCCCCCGGAGCATAACGTAGGGTAACGCCAAGCTCGGTTGTAGTGATATCTTTGACGAATGTATTTGTATCATCCCATGAACCGGCTATGTTACCGTCGTTCTTCCAATATTGCAATACACCGCCGGCAGGTTCATCATTGCGGTGGCGTGCCATAGCTTTGATGGAGAAACCGGCATTCGTTTCCAACTCATACGTCAGGGTAGCATCACGCATATATGACATTTGGTCTACCTTTGTCCACTTCCAGCCTACAAACATATTGTCCTTATCTGTTGAGAGGTATTTGTCCATCGGAGACATGACATCGTAGCTGTAATCGAAAGCGATATAATGTTTTGGGAATTCCCATAACACATACTCACGCTTATTAAATGAGTAGGCTGCCTGACCTTTATAGAACCATTTCTTATCTTTTGTACCATAAGCACCATATCCGCTGAAACTCCAGTGTGGGTCGAAGTTACCGGTAGTCATACCACTGAGGCGGAAACGTGTACCGTTTACATAATTACTTGTGATACTGGTATTGATAGGACCGAAGTCGAACTTGCTGGGGTGCTTTTTGCTTCCTGTTTCTACAAAGTTCTCTATCAGGGCTTTTGCACCGAAGATAACATACTTGAAGCCTGGAATCTGTTCAATGCGATTCATGAATACGTCCATGTTACTCTCCTTTTTGGTGAGGGGAACCTGGCGTACTGAAGCCCAGTATTCATCGCTCTTGTTAAGCATGTTGGCTTCCTTGATGACATTACCTTTCAGGCGGAAAAGACGGGGCTCTATATCTTCAAATTTGTAATTACTGTACTTGGTAGTACGTTGTACTTCAAGTCCTTGCAAACCTTTCACGAATTGTAATTCTACAGTCATGTCGTCATCTGTCAGTACCCAGTTGCCATCCGGCATCTGTTCAAACTGCTGCACAATATCAAGATTGTCCACGAAGTTGACTCCAGTCTTTTTAGGGAGGTTCATGGTACATTTCTTCACTGCATAGGTGGAGTCTTTCACGACATAGAGATGTCCTGTAAAACCAAAGTCCTGCGAGTTCTGTGGAACGAAAGTAAGGTGTACACACTCCTGGCGGTCCACCATAATAGTATCCATAAGATAGAACTTATAAAAACTGATAGCGCCTCGTCCGATAGGGCTGACGAAACGGCGTTGCAACAGGCGGATGTCGTCATCATAGATATTGACGTCAGAGAATACATCGGTCAGAATGGTTCCCAGCATATCTCCAGTGTTGAAGAACTCTTCAATACCGCTGGAATTCATACCTTCGATAATAGTCTTTTCGCTTTTGGGACTTTTACGATAGATGGTTTTTGAAGACGTCTCTTTGATGGAAATAGGGAGAATCATCTTGTTGGTCTTGGGCGATATTTCTACCTGGTCCTTGAAGAATGAGAATTTTTTATAGATACCTTTCTCCATCTTCTCTGGAGTGACGTCGTTCATGGACATCTTCATCTTTTCATATTTCTGGTACTGATAGAAGTCATTGGCTTCCAGTTTCAGCCCTTTTTTATTTTCGATGACTTTTCTCATGAAATCCACGGCAGGGTTGTTTTTCCGGGAATATTTCTCTTTTTGAGGTTTTACCACTACTTCAGAGAGCATGACGTCGGCAGGTGCCATCTTCACGTTCAGCACTTTGGTGTTAGGAGTTAGTGTGACTTTCTTGGTCACATATCCGATGGCGGAGAATGTAAGCTCATTCCAACCTTTGCGGGTTTCTACTGTATATTCTCCTTCGGCATTGGTGATAGCACCTACACCTTTCCCCTCGTATTGAACGGTGATGTACATTAATGGTTCGTTGGTTAGGGAGTCGGTAACGACACCTTTTATCTGTGCGGATGCACTATGTGCAACAAATAGTGACAGCAGAAAAAGGATGATAGTTGTATATTGTTGTTTCATATTTAAGTCAGTATGAGGCTGCAAAGGTAGCAAATTACCATTAAATAAGAAGTAAATATAATCTAAAGAAATAAGAGGAATGTTTATATGCGCTCTTCTTTTATATCAAGGTAAAGGAAAAGATGCTGTTTTTTAGATTTTATGTTACCTTTGCAGGGATGAATAAATCTTGTCACAGCTTAACTATAAGAGTAATATATGAAACTTCATGTTGTTAGTTTTCAAGTGCCGTTCCCTCCTGATTATGGAGGGTTGATAGATGTGTATTATAAACTGAAGGCTCTGAAAGAAGCTGGCTGCTCGGTTGTTTTGCATACATATAGGTATGAGATGGCTGAGCAACCTGATTTGCTTAAGGTGGCTGATGCCGTCTATTATTATGAACGCTTTACAGGTTGGTGCTCTATGTTTTCTTTTCGTCCTTATATTGTTTACAGTAGGAGAAGTAAGTTATTACTGGAACGTTTGTGTGAGGATGATTCCCCAATTCTGTTTGAAGGACTGCACACCTGTTATTTCCTCTCAAATCCTTTATTGAGAGACAGACAGAAATGGGTGAGGATGCATAATGTAGTACATGATTATTATTACTTTTTGGGGAAGTCGTGTGTTTCTTGGTACGAGAAATGTTATTATTATTTGGAAGCTTGGAAATTGAAACATTATGAACGGGTATTGCTGTATGCTGATAAAATATTGGCTATTACCAATACGGATGCTCTCTATTTCACTCAGAAATATCCTTCTGTGTCGACTTATTGTCTGCCTTGTTTCTTTGATAACATTAGTGTAGAAACTGTGACGGATGTAAGTCCGGAGAATGAGAAGTATATACTATATCATGGAAATCTGTCTGTTCTTGAGAATGTTCGAGTGATTAATTATATTCTGGACAACTTGCTGCCTAAGTTGGATATAAATATGCGGGTGGTTATTGCCGGTAAAAATCCTGATAAGCATTTACGGGAGAAAATTTCCAGAATACCGAATGTATCTCTTGTCGCAAATCCTTCGCAGGAAGAAATGAACTCTCTGATAGTCTTTGCACATATTCATTTACTGCTGACTTTCCAGAATACAGGAATCAAACTGAAGTTGATATATTCTTTGATGAAAGGGCATGGACATTGTCTAGTGAATTCGATGATGATTCCGGATCTAGGCTTTGAGGAAGTGTGTACAATTGCTGATGGACAAGAAGCACAAGTTATAGCTCTCCGTAAATTGTATCATACTCCTTTGATGCCTGAAGCGCTCCAATGGCGACAACAGGCTTTAATGAAAATGGGATATAACAATCAGGTTACTTTAATTCTCCATTAATCAACGTTTGCACAATACGTTCCGCTGTACGTCCGTCCCAACGGTCAGGTAACGTAGTATGTTTCCATTCGCCATGCATCAACGTTTCAAGTACGGCGGCAAATGCAACGGGGTCTTCGTTCACTAATTCATTAGTACCTACACGCCAGGTTTCGGGATGTTCGGCATAAGAGTTGAGCGTGATGCAGGGAACATCAAGGAAAGTAGCTTCTTCTGCAATGTTGCCGGAATCTGTGATGATACCTTTGGCATGGTTGATAAGATATCCGAAGTGCAGGTAACTTTGAGGCGGTAGAATGTGTAGGTTGGGTGCAGGTATTTCCAGCACTTTGATGGCTTTCTGCACGTATGGGTGCAACGGAGCAATAATGGGCATACCTTCGGATTTATCCACTAATGTTTGTATTAAAGATTTGAGCACATTCTTTTTGTTCAGCAACTCGTGACGATTGAGAGTGAGTAATAGATAGCCGTGTCCTTTCAAGCCCATGGTAGAGAACCATACGGGTTGCAAGAGGCGGTGACGGTTATAACGGACAGTATCTATCAGAATATTACCTACATAGTGGATGTATTCGGGAATCATGCCTTCCTGATTCAAGTTGCGGTTAGCCACCATACCTGCGGTAAACAGATAGTCGGAAATGGCATCTACAATGGTACGGTTCACTTCGCGAGGCATATTCATATCGAATGAACGAGTACCGGCAATGAGGTGTGCGACTTTCAGCCCGCGCTTCTTGGCAACGATAGAACAACTCATGGTGGCTGTAAGGTCATCTACAACAAGAACTACCTGGGCGGGATGTGTGTTCAATT
>USSR01000267.1 GCA_900557355.1 uncultured Bacteroides sp. | reverse complement strand
CACCCCGTACCTTCCCCAGCCAGAGGTACCTCTGGCTGGAGAAGTTACGGAGCAAGTAATCTTCAGGTGTGTTTCGGGTAGATACTGGATGATAAGCAAATCTTTTTTCTGAAAACCGGCTACATCTGATCAATGAATGGTTCTGAAATAGTCCCGGTATGGGAAAAAAGCCATAAAATGAAGTTTTGGAAGTTTTTGTACTGGTATATTAAAAAAAACTATATATTTGTATCCAATTCTAAATCTAACTGCGTATGAAACTGATTGCAGAAAGTGGTTCAACAAGAACTGAGTGGGCCTTAGTTGAAGACAATCACCTGATACAACGTGTTTTTACTGAGGGACTTAATCCTTTCTTCCAAACCCGAAGAGAGATCAGCCGAAGTGTGCGTTTAGGTTTACCCGAGACTTTTTTCAAAAGAAAGCTTGAGCAAGTATATTATTATGGTGCTGGTTGTACTTCTTATGAAAAAAAGAATGTATTGGGGGCCTCATTAGTAGCACAATTCAAAACTCCGATTCAAGTAGAAAGCGATTTACTTGCGGCTGCCCGTGGTCTATTTAAATGTGAAGCAGGAATTGCGTGTATTTTAGGTACAGGTTCCAATTCTTGTTTTTATAATGGGAAAATTATAGTAAAAAACGTCAGAGCTGGTGGGTATATATTGGGTGATGAAGGCAGTGGGGCAGTGCTGGGCAAGCATTTTCTTTCAGACGTATTAAAAGGTTTAGCACCCAAAGATATTATGGCCGATTTCTTTGAGAAGTTTCGTATTAGCCCAAATGAAGTAATGGAATCTGTTTATAATCGTCCATTTCCTAATCGTTTCCTCTCTACTATTTCGTATTTTCTGGCAGATTATACAAGCGATGATTATGTATATGATCTAATAACTACTAACTTACGCAATTTCTTCATAAGGAATGTTTGCCAATATGATTATAAGAACTATCCAATCCGTTTTGTTGGATCATTGGCTTATAGTTATGCCAAAATTTTAAGAGAAGTTGCCAATGAGTTTGATATTGAACTGGATATTATTGAAGAAACTCCAATGAATGGTTTAATTGACTTCCATTCTTTAAATATTGAAGAACCTTAAAATTTGTATATAAAACATATTAGCGAGGGTATAACAATCTCTCATTTGCAAACTTATAAATATAAAGTTAAATAAATGCAAAGGAATGTTCTTGATATTAAATTATAATATATCTTTGCTAAGAAGAAACGAAGAAATTGCGTTTCATCACCTTTGTTAATAACGAGTTTATCTCTTAAAACGACCGACTAAATCGTAACAGTATTTAGTGTATTTTAATTTTTAACCGATAGCAGAATTACTAAGTTCTCTTGGAACTTGGTAAACCTCTAAAAATAATAAGAGAGATAAAATATAAGTTAAACCTATAAATAAGAAAAAACGCCTATGGAAGAAAAACTTGTCTGACAGAAGAAATAGATCTGACTAACTATTTCTATCTGATTATCCTTACCCTAATTTTTGAGAGAACTATTTTATTTAACAACAAAATTATCAATCATTTATGAATGAAGATCGCAAAAAACGAGGATTAGCAAATAGCAAATTCTTCACAGCAGTAGCCATCAGTGCACTGTTTTTAGGAAGCGGTAATGCGATGGCTAACCAGGTTGCTTCGGATCATGTTTCAGAAGTAACAGAGCAGTTACAATCTATCAATGTTACAGGTTTGGTTGTAGATGCGGCAGGCGAGCCGGTTATCGGTGCCAGTGTGGTAGAAAAAGGGACAACTAATGGCATTGTTACTGACGTTGACGGAAAGTTTACTTTGAGTGTGAAGCCAGGAGCAATATTAAAAATATCATTCGTAGGTTATCAGCCCCAGGAAGTAAAGGCTACACCTACTATGAAAATCGTGTTGAAGGAAGATACGGAATTATTGGATGAAGTAGTAGTAGTTGGTTACGGTACACAAAAGAAAGCCAATTTAACAGGTGCAGTTACTACTGTGGACTTGAATAAAACGATGTCAGGCCGCCCTCAGCAAGATGTAACCAAAGCACTGCAAGGTGCGGTTCCTGGTTTGAGTATCACGACTGAAAATGGTGATATCAACGGGAGTGCTGCAATGCGTATTCGTGGTGTCGGTACGTTAAGTAATTCTGAAAAGAGTAATCCGTTGATTGTTGTGGATGGAGTCCCGATGGATGACATTTCTTTCTTGAATACACAGGATATTGAGAGTATCTCTGTACTGAAAGATGCTGCTTCTACCTCTATTTATGGTACACGTGCAGCTTTTGGTGTTATTTTGATTAATACGAAAAGTGCTAAGCCGACGGAAAAGGTTACTATAAATTATAGTAATAATTTCGCGTGGGATCAAGCAACTTATCTTCCGAATTTCCCGGATGTTCCTACACAACTTCGGGCTGCATTGGAGGCTAAGGCCAATGCTAACCAATATGAAGTGGAACTCTTTGGTATGTATTTTGATAAACTATTGCCTTATGCCGAAAAGTGGGCACAACAGAATGGAGGAAGAAAACTAAAATATGGTGAAATGAGACCGTATCAGAGTGACAGCAATGTGGGGGATTATAATATCATTGACGGAACTCCTTATTATTATGCTGACTGGGATGTGCAGGATATTTATTATAGTAAAGCAGCCCCTTCACAAAGCCATAATATATCTGTTCAGGGAAGTTCTGGTAAGACGAACTATTACCTTTCTTTTGGTTATGATGAGAAAGAGGGTATTATGAAAGTACGTCCCGATGAATTGAAGAAGTACAATGTTTCAGTGAATGTAACGACCAATTTATATGATTGGTTGCAAGTAGGTGCACGTGTCAATTACTCTCGTAAGGCTTATCAGCGTCCTGACATTTACAGTAGTACTTATCAGACCCTTTGGCGTTGGGGTTCTTTCTTCATTCCTTCAGGTACTATTGATGGTTATGATACTCGTCTTATGTCTATGCGTAAGCAAGCATCCGACCGTAAGGAAATAACTGACCTTACCCGTTTGAATGGATTCTTGAAAGCAGAAATAGTAAAAGGACTTACTTTGAATGCTGATTTCACTTATGCAATTCAGAACTTGAACAGTGGCTCTGAAGACTTCTCGGTCTATGGTATTGACTGGTCGGGAATGCCTACTCCTAAATATATTGTTACCAAAAGTAACTCAGCAATCTGGCGTGATAATTCCAAGCAGAATACTTGGACTTTGAATGCATATGCTAACTATGCCAAGACTTTTGCAAAGAGCCATAATTTGAATGTAATGGTCGGAGCTAATGCAGAAGAAGTGGATTATACTTATTTATATGGATATCGTAAAGGATTGTATGATGAAGCATATCCCGAATTGAACCTAGCAAGCCAAGATGGACAACAAATAAATTGGTCGCACACTTCTCGTGCTTCGGCCGGTTACTTCGGACGTATTAATTATGATTATAAGGGTATTTACCTGTTAGAAGTGAATGGACGTTATGATGGTTCTTCCAGATTCCCACATAATGATAAATGGGCATTCTTCCCTTCTGCTTCTATCGGATATCGCTTCTCGGAAGAGGCTTATTTTGCACCATTGAAGAAAGTGATTAGTAATGCTAAGTTACGTGCATCCTATGGTGAAATCGGAAATGAAGCCATTGGAGATTATATGTTTGAAGCATTGATCAGCCAACGAGAAAATACATCATCTACAGGATATATTTATTGGGTGGATGGCAATGGAGCTAATGCAAATAGATTGACTCAGTACAATATGCCTAAACTGGTGTCAAAGTCTCTTACTTGGGAACGCATCCGCACTACTGACATTGGTTTGGATTTAGGTTTCCTGAATAATGAATTAACTGTAGGATTTGACTGGTATCAACGTGAAAACCGTGATATGCTTGCTCCTGCCCAGGTTCTTCCGAACAGTGTAGGTGCTACTGCTCCTTACGATAATGCAGGTACACTGCGCACCCGTGGATGGGAATTAAACCTCGATTGGCATCATAAATTCGGTGAATTTAATGTGTATGCTAACTTCAATCTTAGTGATTCAAAGACAAAAGTAACAAAGTGGAATAATGATACTAAGTTGCTCAGTTCTTACTATTCGGGCAAGAATTATGGTGATATCTGGGGTTTCGAAACAGATCGTTATTTTGAAGAATCTGACTTTACTGGTCAGAATGCAGATGGTTCATGGAACTACAAGCCGGGTATTGCTGGTCAATCTGCACTTGAGCGTGCTCCGTTCCATTATGGTCCTGGTGATATTAAGTTCAAAGATTTGGATGGCAGTGGCGCGATTGACGGTGGAAAAGGAACCGCTGATGATCATGGTGACTTGAAGATTATCGGTAATTCACTCCCTCGTTATGAATATGGCTTCCATCTGGGTGGTAACTGGAAAGGCATTGACTTAGATTTATTCTTCCAAGGTGTGGGAAAACGTTCTGATTGGACTATTTCTTCTTTGAATTTCCCGATGATGCGTGCAGCTGACTTGGCTATCTACGATAATCAAAAAAGTTTCAATAGAGTATTCTATACTGATGATTGGAAAACGATTACCGGTTATGATATTGACCAGAGTAATACTTATCCTCGTTTATATCCGGGAAATGAAGCCAAAGGTACTGTGTCAGGTATTGCAAACGGTTCCAATAACTATTATCCGCAATCTCGTTACTTGACTGATATGTCTTATCTTCGTTTAAAGAACGTAACTGTTGGCTATACTTTACCGAAGGAGTGGACCCGTAAAGCTTTCATCGAAAAGGCACGTATCTACTTTAGTGGTAGTAACCTCTTCTTGCTCTACAAGGGCAGTGATCTTCCTGTTGATCCGGAAATCAGTACTGGTGATGGCCTTACCTATGGAGGCTGGGGACGTACAACTCCTATCACTCGTACCTTCTCATTCGGTATTCAGGTAACCTTATAATAACTATTAAACAATAAGAATGATGAAAAAGCTATTCATATACGGAACAATGGCACTGATGGCCTTGACAAGTTGTAATGACTTTCTCGACAAAGCACCTTTGGATGCCTTTACCAATACTCCTGCATATTGGAGTAATACGAGTAACCTTGACAACCAATGCAATACATTCTATAACAACTATTCGGGTTATGGAAATGGCAGCGGTGGCGGATGGTTTTATTTCAAAACACTGAGTGATGATCAGGTAGACTATCAGTCGACAGTCTGGACTTATACAAGTGTAGTAGCCACTTCTACAAATTGGTCCGATCCTTTCACAGAAATTCGTCGTGCCAATTATATTATTGAAGGACTGCAAACTTCTTCTCTTGATGATGCTGTTAAGGCTAATTATGAAGGTCTGGCACGTTTGAACCGTGCATGGGAATATTATCAATTGGTTCGCATGTATGGTGACGTACAGTGGATTACTACAGTTGTGGATCCGGCAGACAAGGATGTGGTTTACGGACCACGTACGGATCGAGATATTGTAATGGACAATGTCCTAGAAGACCTGAACTATGCTGCAAGTACAATTACGGGCACTAACAAACAACGCTTTAGTGCTGACATGGCGTTGGCAATGAAAGCTGATATCACATTGTATGAAGGTACCTACTGTAAGTATCGTAATGCAAGTGACAATGCCGGTAAAGCTGCTGACAACACTCGCGCTGAGAAGTACTTGCGTGAATGTGTGGCTGCTTGTGAAGCATTGATGACTAAGGGATACTCATTGAATCCGAGTTATAAGGGAAACTATAATTCAATATCGCTTAGTTCTAATCCTGAAATGATTTTCTACAAGCCTTATTCTCAAAATGTTTTCATGCATTCTACCATTGACTATACTGTTAATACAAGTGGTACTAGCGGTATGACCAAAAATGCTTTCGATAATTACTTGTTCCTTGACGGTAAACCTAAAGCAACCACTACAATGGATACCAATGATGCCGCAGTGAAAGATGCAGATGGTAAATACAATCTTGAGTCTGTTCTTGCTGTTCGCGACAAGCGATTGGCGGCTACTCTCGATCCTGTGTTATGCTTCAAGGGTAGTGCTTATAGTCGTGCCGGAGTTGCAGGGTTCACTTCTACTACCGGTTATGGTATCGCTAAATATGATAATCCGGAGGAGTTGGCAGTAAGTGACCGTAACAGTATCAACAAGCAATATACTGACTGTCCGCTTTTCTGGCTGTCTGTTGTCTATCTGAACTTCGCTGAGGCTAAGGCAGAACTTGGAACATTGACGCAAGCTGATCTTGACAAGTCCATTAATAAGTTGCAAGAGCGTGCCGGGCTACCCGGTATGACCACTCAACCGGAAGCTGATCCAGCTAACAATATGGGAGTTAGCAATTTGATATGGGAGATCCGCCGTTGTCGTCGTTGTGAGTTGATGTGTGATAACTGGACTCGTTATTGGGATTTAATTCGTTGGCATAAACTTGATTTGCTTGATTCTTCCAAGAATCCTACGATCTATCTTGGAGCTAACATGAAGAATGTGGAGAATCCGGAAGTCGATGTGAATAATGATGGATATATGATTGGTTCTAACACTCTTAACCAGCCACGTACCTACGAACCAAAGCACTATTTCTATCCGATACCTACAACTCAGCTGACTTTGAATACGAATATGGAACAGAATCCGTTCTGGAAATAAGGTGAGATTGTTAATGGTGTAACTGAAAGAGGTTGAATTCTATTTACTTAGAGTTCAACCTCTTTTCTTGCTGTGATATAGGGGGATGGTTGGATATCATAAAATATTTTCTATCTTTGTAAAAAGCTGTCTGTTAGTAAAATAATAATTTTGTCATTAGAAGTATGCTTAAATTAAGAATGTTATCACAGGGAATTGCAGGACCACGGTTTGAAAGGCCGGAGGAGGTTGTTGAATGGATGGGTGCTATGCAGGCGCAAGAGATCAGGGCGGCTAAGTGGGCAGTCGGGTTGCGTATAGCGAAACCTTCGTTGACGGCTGTTCAGGAAGCATTGGATTCAGGGCGGATTTTGCGTACTCATGTGATGCGTCCTACGTGGCATTATATTCCGGGAAAGGATATAAAATGGATGACTGAATTGTCTGCTAAGAGTATGTTGTCAAAGTTCAGCTTTTATGCAAAGCATCATGGCCTAACAAAAGAGGATTGTTTGCTGTACAAGCCCCAAATAGAAGAAATTCTGACCGGACAACATCTGACGTGCCAGGAAGCTCTTGAACAGCTTCAGTTGAAAGGTATAACTCTCAGTGAACCCATCGTTAAAATGCATCTAAGTTTTGGTGAGGCGGACGGAACAATATGTAGTGGCATTGAGAAGAATGGGAAACATACCTATGCATTGACCAGTGAAAGGATTCCGGATGCTATAGAACTCTCTCGTGAGGAGGCTCTTGCTGAACTCGCCCGAAGGTATTTCAGAAGCCACGGTCCGGCAACACTGGAAGATTTCGTTTGGTGGTCTGCATTGAACATACGTGAAGCACGTAGCGCTATAGCGTCACTTGGGCAGGAAATTATTACAGAACGATATAATGACAGGGAAATGATGATACATATCTCTTCACCCGGACTAACCGGGGAGGTGGAAGTTGATGAAAAAAGTATTCTCCAGTTTCTTCCGCCGTTTGATGAATATCTGGTGAGTTATAAAAACCGCTTTGACTGTATAAAGGAATCGCACGCTCAGTATGCCTATAATAATTTTGGTATATTCCAACCTGTTATTCTTCATCAAGGCCGTATCACCGGGAATTGGCGTAAGGCTTCAAAGAAAGGAGTTTTTGATACATCTTTCTTCCCAGGGTGCAGGCCTGCTGCGAAGAAGCTTGTCGAAAAAGCTATAAAGGAATGCCTATTGTTTCATGAAAGGTGATTTCTTTTTTAGGATAATATGAAAAAGAGGTTATCTCGTTTCCGGGATAACCTCTTTTGGGGTTTGCAACCATTTCTCCAATGGTTCTATTTTTATCAGTAATGTTTAGAGAGCATTCTCTTTTACCAAATATTCTGCAATTTGTACTGCGTTCAGTGCAGCACCTTTCTTGATCTGGTCACCCACAATCCAGAAAGTCAGACCATTTTCATTAGCCAGATCCTTACGGATACGACCTACATAAACGGGATCTTTGCCTGCAAGGAACAGAGGCATTGGATATTCCTTTTCGGCAGGATTATCCTGCAATACCAAGCCGTCGCCTTTTGCAAAAGCTTCACGAGCTTCTTCCACTGAAATAGGACGTTCTGTTTCTACCCAAATGCTTTCAGAGTGAGAGCGAAGAGCAGGAACGCGTACGCAAGTTGCACTTACTTTAATGTCGGAGTGCATAATCTTACGGGTCTCGTGGAACATTTTCATTTCTTCTTTAGTGTATCCGTTATCGGTGAATACGTCAATCTGAGGAATGAGGTTGAATGCCAACTGGTATGCAAACTTTTCAACAGTAACAGATTCACCTGCTAACACCTGGCGGTATTGTGTGTACAATTCATCCATAGCGGCAGCACCTGCACCGCTGGCAGCCTGATACGTAGAAACGTGTACAGTCTTTATGTGAGAAAGCTGTTCGATGGCTTTCAGTGCCACTACCATTTGTATAGTGGTACAGTTAGGGTTGGCGATGATGCCGCGTGGACGATCTTTTGCATCGGCAGCATTTACCTCGGGAACTACCAAAGGTATGTCATTATCCATACGGAA
>USSR01000266.1 GCA_900557355.1 uncultured Bacteroides sp. | reverse complement strand
TATTTTTATGAAATTAGATTAATATCCTGTTGTCGTTACATCTAGAATTTTGCCAAAACCATCATAGGTTTTGGCTTTGGAAGGGTCGAGTGTGCCACTAGCAACTTGTGTAATTGGGATAATGTGTACCTTTCCTTCATATTCGCTTGATTGTGTAGTAACAATGATAGCTTTATTATTCCATTCGGTTTGAGGGACAGTAGGATTATCTCCGACAATTAAATTACAATTGTAATTATATAGTCCTTGTTGATACATTTTGGCTTTCGTAATAATTTCTCCGGATTGTGGAGTATATTTAGCTGTTGTCGAAACAGTGGCAGTACTACCAGCCCCGTAATTTATGGTGTAGATACCATCAGTAGTAGTTACATATAATAATAGATTTCTGTTTGAAAAGAATATAGATATTGCTTTATCTAGCAGTGCGGTTCCTTCCGATGGAATCGTATATTTATTTCTGGCAGATGCAGGTTGACTGGGTGAAGTGACTATCCAGTTATCTCCATCATAATGGCCTTCTTCTCCAATGTATCTACTAAAAGTGTAAATAGAATATGTTCCGTTCGTATCATCTTTCATGAGAAATACGATTTGGCTCATATCTTCAAATACAACAGCTGAAATTGCTGTTTGATTGGGTAATTTGTTCGGATCAAAATTATTATTAGCATCAAAGCTTTTCACTTGCATAAATTGTCCGGAGCCATTACAAGTAATAAATGAAGCACGTTCTTTATCATAAAATGTTAGATGTTGCTGGTCGGCTCCAGATAAAGAATTAGATACATGTCCAGTATTGGGACTATATGCTATTACGTTATTGTTTACTTTATATGAACTTAATGCCCCAGCAGGACCACTAAATCTGTTTACTGTTGATGAAGCTAGAGTATACAAATTGTTGGAAGTATTAATATAAAAATTGCTGTGGCTTTGAAAAGCCGATAATACTTGCAATCCGTTGGGTTTGTCAATGATGAGAGACTGATCCTCGAATTGACCATTTTGTGTATAATCAAGACAATTAAAACGCGCTAATGTTGCATCACCTAAAATAGTCCAGACCTGATTTGTTTGAATAGATGAACCATATCCCATCACTTCATAAACAAGTGTTTGCATTAGACCATTAAAAGGCTGTCCATTAAGCGATGTTAATATCTTTCGAAAGATTTGTTCGTCCTTATTATAATTCACGGTAAATGCTTGATTGTTTATAAGAGTTAGATCTGATGTTGTACCATTTTGTGTGTCACTGATTAATAATCCATCAAGAAAAGTGCTTTGTACATATATTTTCCAATATTTAGTATATTGCAGATTATCATGAACAGTATCTGTTATAGTTAATAATAGAGTGTATGGTGAGGTAGATACCGGACGTTCTACGATATAGTTTAATTGAGGATCTGTACTGATAATTTCATATTCAAAATTATAGGAAGAGGAGGAAGTGACAGGAGTTTCTGTTAGAGCCCATTCATAAGTTAATGCATCTGTATTGGTACCTTCGGCAATTTGAATGTCAGGTATCAATGTTAATTCTTCCATGCTTCCTACATAAAGTTCACTCTGTTTTTCTGTAAAAGTAATATTGCCTATATTGTTAGTTGCTAATGTACTACTATCGTCATAGCAAGAATATAAACTGAGTAGACATAGCAATAGAGGACTAATAAATATATATTTTTTCATACTTCTTTATTTTATGTTAATATTTACGAGCTTCAATTGGTTGACCCAATAAGGTACCTGCATCATGTAATAGTGGTGTGTCATGTGTGCTATTATATTCTTCTATGTATTTTCCTAGTTGAGTTGCAAAACTAGAATAGCTTTGTTCAACATTTAATAGAATATAGTGAGGTAGATACTTATAATTAGCCTGCGTGAAATATCTTTTATATGCAGCCGGATATTCGGGATGTGCATCCGGATTATCCCAATCATTCCAGTTGAAAGCAGCTATTATGGTTTTAAGCGCATTAGGACTGTAATAGCTAATACTAGAAGACGAAAAAGATAATGGGCTTTGTATTAACATATTATATGTTATTCTAGTATATGTGTTAGGAGGAGTGGGTATTGAATTACTCCATGACAAAGCTGCATTTAAATATAGTGAGGGACCTTTTTCTAATTCGTCAGAAGATTGAATAGATATTCGTAGTTCATACGTCTTATCTCCAGTTACATTATATAATTTAATCCTTATATATCCTTCGTTGTGATTGGCGGGGATTATTCCTTCCATTAGCTCATAGGATCCTTCTGTTGCTGTACTCTTTTCTGTATCTATTGTATAGTTGACAGTTCTGTCTTTATCACTAGTATTACCAATTAGTATTACAGGTATATCATATATCACATATTCATCCAAAGGATTGGAGACGAATGAATAACTTTGATATACTATTCCATCACCACCATATCCATCACTGTTTTTATTGCTGAAACGCACTGCATCGTTTTCGCTATTATAATAGGGAATGGCTTCGTTCTCACAACTGAGAAAGATGCCAATTACTATCATTCCAATTATATAATTTATTTTTTTCATCATATTCTGTAGTTTATAAGTTATTGAACTCGTCCGGATTGGATTTCAAATTCTGGATAAGGAAGTACATATTGTGCATCCTCCATGTCTTCTGTATAGTTAGGAATGGTTTTAGTTCCAGTTCTTTTATAATAGTAAAACATAACTCCTTCTGACAGAAATTCCTTATGATATTCTTTTTGAATTTCTACTAAAATTTGTTCGGCATCTAAATCCTCCAAAGGTGTGTATAATCCTCTTTTTTCACGCACAGTGTTCAAACAGTTAAGAGCGAGTGGCAGATTGGGATTATTTTGTTTGACATAACATTCTGCCGCGATATAGTAGATTTCAGGAATACGAATCATGGATATTTTGTTCTTGTAATCATTAGCAAGATCAGATTGATAAACTTTCAATGGTGTATATCCTGTGTTTTGGGCGTTAGTGTTTGGCTCCATTAATGTTGTTAAGCGTATATCCGTTGCAGAATTTTCGTATAAACTCATAGCATCTGTTGTGAGTAAATACATAGGTGTATTTTCACTGTCGAGATAATATGGTTTGATATAATTAACAATTCGTGAAGCAACGTCAGACACATTTAATCCAAAAATATTCTCACGACTCATAGAAGTACAAGATTTGTTGACAGTTTCTGGAGTCAGGAAATTGCAATAAGTATACATTTCATTGATTGCAATATTATTTTCTAATGCTGTGATGATTTCATTAGCTGCTGATAACGCATTGACGATATCTTCATTTTTTCCTCTCCATAAATATACTCGTGCCTGTAATGCCTTTACAGCATAGTAGTTCATACGGAGAGTACGCTCATTAAAAAAGCCTTCTTCGTTATATTCTTGGTAGAAAGAAGCAGCTTTGGTTTTAGTAATAGGATCGTAGTCTTTCAGTAAAGCAGCTGCTTCATTTAAATCGTTTAGTAGTAATTTGATTGTTTCTGCACCACTATATTGGGGAGCTGGGTCCTTGGAAACTTCGGTAGCATAAGGTATGGTTCGTTTCTCATCAAGCTCTGTATCTCGTTGACTCCAGTTACCATAACCATAAAGTCGTAATAGATCAAAATGTATATAAGCTCGAATGGCTAATAATTCTCCTTTAATAATATGGTAGTTGAGGTCGTCAAGTATTTCTTTCTTTTCTTCTATATTGGCTAGTTCGTCATTAACATTGACTATCACATTATACGCTTTCTCCCAGATCTCTTCAACTGTCGGAGTTGTGTAAGTATTTGTATAATTGAAAGATTGTAGCCAATACGCTAAACCTATATTTGTTGAATTTACATAAGGATTGAATTGGTGTGCCATAATTTCTGTTGCAAACCAAGAGAGGTTTGTACCATAGAGTGCATCATCAGTCATTCCGATATAACAACCTATTAGAGATTGTTGAAAGCCGGTAACAGAACTAAAATGATCATCTTTGCGTATTTCTGATGGTGCGGTTACATCAAACCAGTCACTACAAGAGCTAGCGATAAGGCTTGTCATATAAATGAGGATAATATATATATACTTTTTCATATTGAATAATTTAGAATGTTGCAGTTAATGAGAATGACATTGTTCGTGCAAATGGATAGTTTAATCCTCGTTCTACTTTTATTGATGAAAATGTTGTGATGTCGTTCATATTGAATGCTAGCCGTAGACGTTGCATATATAATTTTTGGTAGATAGAACGTGGAAATTCATAATAAGCACTAATGGCCGAGATAGATAACTCACGGCGGTCTTGTACAAAACGAGTTGTTGCACGAGTTGTTGTTGCAGAATCAAACTTCTTATATTGTGTTTGTTGACCGTATGTAGTCCATCGCCCTTCCAATAGACGTCTGTCTACATTATAGTCAATATCTGCGTTTTCTACTCGGTCTACTAATGTGGAATTATAAAATTGACAACCTGCTAAGTAGCTGAGTGTTGCGCTAATTCCGATTCCTTTATATTCAGCTGTAAATCCTCCTGTGCCGCGGTATTTAGGACTGGAATCACCGGCTGGAACCATATCATTTGAAGAGTAAACATAAGTATAGCTTCCATCTTTTTTAATATATACTTCTTGTCCTGTTTGAGGATCAATTCCAGCAGAGGGCACTGCCCATATTGTATTCATTGACATTCCGTCTTGATACATCAATACAGGGGCAGACTGATTTGCTTCTTCTGCCATTTTCTGCATTTTTTCATTATATGCGCGCATGCTGTCGGATAAACGAATAATTTTGTTTTTGTTATAAACAAAAGTACCATATAGATTGACGAAACCTTCTGGTCCTTGCCATATAGTATAATTTGCATTGAGTTCAATACCCGAGTTACGTACTAGTCCTAGATTGTCTTTTATACTGCTGAACCCAGTGGAAGTAGGGATGCTTACATCGGTTAGCATATTTTTTGTATCAGCAGAATAGTAATCAAATTTTAGTGTAAGCCCGGCAACTCTTATATCTGCGCCCACATTATAATCTTTTTTTTGTTCCCATTTTAATTTTGAGTTAGGAAGGTTATTCAAGTAGGCTCCTGTCATAGGATTTGTTGTTCCTCCATAGGTGATTCCTGAATAATATTGATAAGTAGCTATGGCTGCACTAGTATTGAAATTTTGGTTTCCTGTCAATCCGACAGAGGCACGTAATTTCAGTTGTTTGATCCAAGATATATCTTTCATAAATACTTCGTTGTGTAAATTCCAGCCTAACCCGAATGACCAGCTATTAGCCCATCGGTTATCCGAACCATATAAGGAAGAGGCACTCTCACGTATGGTTGCATCTGCTAAGTATCTGTTGTCATAATCGTAAGATGCAGCTAATAAAAAGCTTGCTTCACGATTAATAGATGAGCTTCCTTTAGGGGTTGTTCCAGCCAAATATTGTTTGGCAAATGTTATGTCTGCATTACTGGAGTTTGAAAAACCTTCGGCCGTATGTTGGTAAGCTGAATATTGATCCTCTGATAAAAAGAAACCAGCATTGGCAAAGATTGTATGTTTCTTGATCATTTTGTTATAATTTATATTGAAGTCTCCAGACAGCGAACTCGATTTCCCATTTTCCATTATATACTGCCCACGGCGTATTATTTCATCCTGTGAGGTGTAAGTAGCAAACATGGAATGTTGGGCTGGATAGAAATCATCCGAATTATTTCGTTTTTGTGAAACTCCCAAACGTATAGTTGCTTTCCAATCAGGGTGAAATAACCATTCTGTATAAAAGTTGTTGGTGAATTCTAGGTAACTACTGGTGAAACTGGTACCGATAGTGGCATCATATAATGGATTTGCCACTTTTAAATCATCATTGTACTCTGCCCAACGTAGTACTTTCCCATTTTCATCAGTTGCTTGCCAATAAGGATTCATTTTACTATAATCGCTGAATGAACCATATGGAGAGTCATTACTGTTATTAGATATTATTGAGAATATATTTCTAAATATAATATTGTTACGACGATAAGAAATATTGGCATTACCTGAAATATTGCGTCGGTCGGATCCCTTCATGACTCCAGTTATCTGATTGTATGTGAAATCAAGTACGGCGCGTAAACTTTGTGAATCTCCGACTTCGATATTTAGGTTATGCTTATGTCCAATTCCTGTATGGAGTGGCTTGGCTAACCAATATGTATCTAATCCTTGTAAGGCCATTTGTTTACGTGTATTGTATAACTGATTAAGTTCGATCTGAGTATCTAAATTTGCATTTCTATATACTCCATCTAAACGTTCTGCTTCAAGTTTTTCCAGTGCATTACATAAATCATAGCTTGTTAAATCAGGCATTTCAAACGAAAGACTTCCATTATAAGTGATACGTTGTTCATTTCCTGCCAACCGTTTGGTTTCAATTACAATAACGCCATTGGCAGCTTTTGATCCATATAATGCTTTAGCAGAGGCATCTTTTAAGATTGTGATACTTTCAATGCGATTCATATCCATATCCATCACAGTTTCGGCAGTTGTTTCAAAACCATCAAGAATGAATAAGGGTTGATTAGGTTGATTTTGATAGTTGCTTTTTAATGAACTTGTCTCTGTTGTTGGAAAGCTGGAAGTACCACGCATGGACATTGTTGGAGTTGTATTAGGATCGGAACCCATGCTGAAATTATCTGCGATGTATAACGTAGGGTCTAAGTTCTTCAAACTTTGAAAAACATTCTGATTTCCGACACGCATCAGATCTTTGCTTGAAATAGTAGTTGCTGCCCCAGTAAAACTTTCCGCTTTACGAGTATAAATACCAGTAACGATAACTTCATCTAATTTAGTATCACTCTTTAGAGTAATATTTTTCCGTACATCATTCCGACCACTATTAATCATCACTTGTTGAGTAGACATTCCGATATATGAAAAGGTGATAGTACATGTTGTATTAGTGGGAATCTCTATACTGTATTTACCATTATTGTCAGTTATAGCAAATCGTTGAAGATCACTAATTACAACATTAACACCGGGTAAGGGGTATCCTTCTTCGTCTGATACAATACCGGTTGCGGAGCGTTTATCTCCTTGTTGTTCTGCTTTAGAGATGGTAACAATATCTCTTTCCATGCTATAGGTGAGTCCTGTGCCATTAAGAACAGTGCGTAGTACGCTATCCACAGTTTCATCTTTTACATGGATGGTGATGGGTTTCAGTGACTTTGTCTGCTCTGTGTTGTAGACAAAGCTTAATCCGGTTTGTTGTCTTAAAGCATCGAAAAATTCTTTGACAGTGACAGATTCCAGATTTAAAGTTACTTTTTTGCCACTTTTAGGAATGGCAAACATCATTGTGGGTAATAGTAATAATACTATTACTAGAGAAAGTATTCGGACTCTTTCTCTACTTTTTGTCTTTCTCATTCTTTCTTCTTGTTTAATTAGTAATTAATTGTCTGTGATTAAAATCTCTCTTCCTTTTATCTTTATTTGTAAATTCGTAGTACGTGCTATTGCTTTTAATATGGGGCTGATTGTGGCATATCGGTCCATGTTTCCTGTAAATCGAAGTTGTTTAAGTTCGGAAGTGCCAAAGGAAATGTCTACATTATACCAATGTTCTAAGATCTCAACAATATTCTCCAAAGTGCGATTCTCAAAGATGAGTCGTCCTTCATTCCATGCTATATAGGGAGTTAGATCTACATTATGTATTGATATATTGTTGTTCTTTTGCTCAATATGGGCTAATTGTCCAGGTTTAATGAATTGTTCTTGGCTGCTTTTTGTGGGTATAATACTAATGCTTCCTTTTACTAATGCAACTTCTGTACGTTCGGGGCTAAAAGTGTTAACGTTAAATTCTGTGCCATACTGTCTTATTGTTCCATGGTCGGTGATAACATAGAAAGGACGAGTATCTTGGGCAACTTTAAAATAGGCTTCTCCTTTAAGATAAACCATACGTTTCGTCTGACTGAATTTTACTGGATATCGTAATTCTGTATTATAGTTAAGATGTACGGTTGTTCCATCTTCAAAGGTTACTCTGAACTCATTACCTTGTTCTGTGGTTAACGTATTATTTTCTATAACTTCGCTCCGTTGTTTCAGAATACTATCTATATTTGTATTAGGTGTTGTCGGATAGATAAGAGCACCATTCTGCGCTATAGCAGTTGTGGAATGATTAACTTTAACTGGTGTTGGATATGTTGGGGTAAGTGATTGCTTGTTGTTGCCAGCTAAAATCAATGTAGCTTTAGGAATTCCTGGCTGAATTGCATCTCCCAAAGTAAGATTGTCTGATACTTGTATTTCGGAAGAAGTGTAAAAATACCATCCCCCTGCTACTATTATTATAGGTAATATAAAGATAGCTGCATATTTCAGAAAAATTGATGTGATTGATGCTTGGCAATATTTTTTCTTAAAGTGTTTCCATGCCTGATGTGAATTTATTTGTGTATATGCTTCGTAGCGTTTACGAAAAGACATGTTTGTGCATAAACGATTGAAAAACTCTTCATGTTGTGGAGAGCTTTTGATCCAATTGTCAAGCTGTTCCTTTTCGGGATCAGTAAGATCACCGAGTAGATATTTGGCTATTAATTTTTCTGCATCTACCTTTATCTTCATATATCTGTTGTCTTATCATTTGTTAATAAGACAACATGAAGATTAAAAAGAGGTACAAACTT
>USSR01000265.1 GCA_900557355.1 uncultured Bacteroides sp. | reverse complement strand
ATGTATTCCCCTTCACAGTAGGCATCCAATCTTCCACTACTTTCCAACCATTCAGTTGTTTAGCCGAGCGAATGTCGATAAACACACCTTTATCATAGGAATAAGCATCTATTGGTTGCTCCGGCACTTCATGCGGTTGGACTGTTTTCTTTGCCACATCCCCACCCCATTCAAGGTCAAAGAGATGATTGATAGTGGCAGCATAATATTTATGCCCGTCCCAGGCAGGATGCGTACCGCCAAACTGCTTCCAGTCGAACTCACCGTCACGCATACGGTGTGCCACTTCCTCCGCCAGATTGATGGACGAAACATTATAATGATTAGCTACGCTCTCGTGACTCATAATTACCTGGGGTTGCATGCCTTTGTCAAGTAAAGGAATGAACGGATCATAAATGAAATGAAGCATGACTATATCCATCGCGGGACTGAAAGTGCGTGCATGACGGACAATACCTTCCATACCGCGTATTTGCTGAATATAGTTGAACTTATTGGTATCATCGTTCACTGCCGCTTCCACAAACAGCAAATCAGGTACACCTTTTTGCAGTACATCGTTTTCAAAACGGAAAGCATGAGGCGTACTTCCGGTAGAAGGTATTCCGGCATCAATAAAAGTAAATTCCGTATCGGGGAAACGTTGTTTCAAATCTTCCTGTATCATATTCCGCCAACCGCGCATTTCAGTAATGGAACCACCGAGAAAGGCAACGCAACCTTTTTTCTCTTTCGTGAACTTCAGATAAGAGTTAGCAAGGTTACCACGCTGATGAATGACATGCTTTTTTTGATAATCCGGCTGGTTGCGAACAATGAAGTCAACTATCGCTTCGGGGTTTTCCAGGCTATGGGGGTGATGGTCGCAACCGGGTTTCAGAATGATTTCTACAAGTCCGCCCAGAGCACGATAGCGTTCGGCGGCAATCTTCATGTGCAGTTCGTAGGGCACCGTCTTGTCGCTATCGCCACAAACACTGATGACTGGAATACCTGCTGCTGCCAGAGGGGCCAGATTATCAATAGGATTACCTTTGAAATCTTTCGCATTCTCTTCGGTCAATCCCCATTCTGCAAGGAAACCTTCCCAGAAACTGCGTTCCCAGTTCTTTGAGAAATAGAGCATATCACACACCGGGGCATCCACATAGATACATGCCACTTTATCGGGATTCTTTGCTCCCCAGTTGAAGGCAAACAGACCGCCACGGCTGAAACCTTCGAGCGTCACTTTGGGAGACAACCGATTATCTGCGCATAATATCATAAAAGTCAGTGCCCAACCGTTGCGCACGGGGACTGCCGTAAAGGTGCGTCAAATCATAATAAGCAACATGGAAACCTTTTTCCAGCAAAGCCTTATCTACCGAGGGAAAAGCTCCGAAAAAAGCGGGACGCCATATCCAGGGACGACCTTCAGCCACTTTACGGGGAACAACTACTGTGGCCTGACGGGCATTGCAAATGAAATCATAGCGGTCGAAACCTTCCCATTGCGACTTCTTGCCGGGAAAAGGCTGGTCTGTAATGATGGCAGGTGCTTCATTGCCGGTCAGTGTACGATAAAGTTCTCCGGCTATCAGGGCAGCACCCGGTTCACTGGGGTGAATGCCATCGACATAGTAATCGGGATGGGGTTTCAGCACTGCATAAAGGTCAATTACAGGTAAGTGGCGCTTCTTTGCAACGCTGCGTATCACGGGAATGATGCCATTTGTTATCACACTATCATTAATGCCAAAATTGGAATTGACTGCGGGTACAGGCAGGCAAAGATATATCTTGGGTTTTGAAGGTAAATCCTGGAGCATATCCAGCATCTCTGTCAAATCCTTCTTGAAGTCTTTTCCGTAACACCAGTTCCAGGGTTTGCTGTCATTGGTGCCTAACTTAATGGTGACAATGTCCGGCTGAAACGCCAGGAGGTCGCGGAACTTTTGCTCGTGCATGTAAGGGCGGTCTCCCTTGTTCAGCAGTACGCGGCCACTGATTCCGAAATTACGAACGTCATATCCTTCGCCCAGAAGTTGGGAAAGCAATAGCGGATAGCTGTTTTGAAACTGATTCTTGATTCCTGAACCGTAAGTGATGCTATTGCCTACACAAGCAATCTTTACAATTTTTCTCTCTTGTGCCACCGTCCACAAGCTGAAGAGGCACAACCAAAGCAAAAGCACGCTTTTTCTTCTCATGGTATTTTGATTTAATTCTAAACGCTATAGAGTTTTTAACCGACACAAAGATACATTATTTTAAAATACAGAACCAATTTGTTTCTAAAATGTTATCCAAGCCTGAAATAAGCCTAAACGGTGCAGAAAGGAATGAAGTTACGATTCATAACCCTACAAACACGAACGGTTCTACTTTATGAGAATATAGAACGATGTGCATTCATCTTCTCATAAGGCAATGTGAACCAGAAAGTAGAGCCTTTACCCAACTCCGATTCCACCCCGATCTCGCCTCTCAGTTCCTTGACTATATTCTGCGAGATAGCCAGTCCTAAGCCCGTTCCTTGCTTAAACGAATCGAGCTTCACGAAGCGATTGAATATGGCTTCTATATTCGCAGGCGCTATGCCCGTACCCGTATCGGCTACGAAGAAGCGTATATAACCGCCTTTCGGCAAATCATATCCTATCGTTATGCTTCCGGTAGTGGTAAACTTCATGGCATTACTGATAAAGTTATTCATAACCTGGGTAATTCTGCGCTGGTCAGTATACAATAACAGTTCGGACATCGGAGTAACAGTAAGCAGTTCAACATGCTTATTGGTTAACCTGATTCGGGTCGCCTGTTCTATTTCAGACAGCATCTTGTTGATGTCGATATTGGCATAAACATATTCCAATGTGCCCGCCTCAATTTTAGAGAGATCCAGAATGTCATTAATGAGTTGCAATAAAAGCTCATTATTCTGTTCAATGATACTGAGATATTCCACCCTATCCTCTTCTGAAACATCTGTAGCCAATATGCTCGAAAAGCCGACTATGGCATTAAGCGGAGTGCGTATCTCATGGCTCATATTAGCCAGAAAAGCAGATTTTATACGATTCGACTCTTCAGCCTCTTCTTTTGCCAGACGCAGTTTGCGTTCCATGATTTTCAGGTCGGTAATCTCCCAAGCTGTATAAACAATCCATTTTCTACCATCGGAGAAGGTGATAAGATTATTATTCTGAAAAGTGAAACACTCTTCGTTCTTGTTGGTAAAAAAGCGTCTTATGCCCGACTGGGAATTATTCGTTCTCACCAGTTCTTCATCCTCTTTCCGTATCAGTTTGGCGGCTTCGGGCATGACATCAAAGTCTGTTTTTCCGATAGCTTCCTTAGCCGGATATTCAAATAGCTCTTCCGCCTTTTTATTCCAGAAAGTATAACGCATATCATTATCCACGTCTTTCACCTTGGCAGCAATAGGAAGGTTATCGAGAATGCTCTCCAACAGATGCAAATGCTTTTCACGCTCCCTTTCACTCAGAGTTTTTATGCGCCTGTTCATAAAGAAGAATAAAATAAAGACGGCTGCACCTCCCAGTACAATTACAACATAAGTCATATTTCTCTGAATGAAGCTGGGCGGAACATCGTGAAAAATAACATCTCCCGGCATGTTTTTTAGAGAGCCCACTTTATCAAGCAACGTCTGATAATTGAGATGCGTATCGGGTGCACCGGCAATAATTGTCTTCGCCTGATAGGTACCGTCATCCTTTAGCACGCTCTTTATCTCGCCGACAACCGCATTCTCTATTTCAGGACTACTGATATAATGTCCGCCTACGAATAGCGAACGACTCTCTGTGTACTGGTCGAACAAAGTAAAAACCGGATTTTCAGCTGCATCGGAAATATAAGAGTGCATTCTCTCGTCGGGATAGTACCGCTCGGACAAGCTTTGACTGGATATATTCACCCACGAACAGTAAATAATGCCGGTCTCTTTGCCATACGCGCTAATCTCATGAAGCATTTCTTCCGAGTTTGTGTAAGGATAGGTAATAAAGCTCAATTCCAGTTCCGGGAAGTATTGTTGATGAAGTTCTTCAAATTCTTTACGAATCAGGGAACAGATAAACCTGTCATCCGATAATAAAGCAATCTTTTTCATGTCGGGAGTGATTTGCTTCATCAGGTGTACGGTCTCCCGAATATAAACAGGTATGTTTATCGCAGTGACATTATAGCGTTCCTGCATCTCAGGCGTAGTTATAATCTGGTCGGCGGTGATGTCCTTGCCACCATAATACTTATTTATATCTTCCGGCAGATGTGAGACCGAATGACAAATAATGACAGGCACCCCTTTCCAAGTAGTATCAAAAAGCGGTTGGCACACATACCATCCCGGATCACCTATGATGACAACAGCTTTAGGAGGAATCGGATATTTATTCTTCAGATAATCAGTCTTCTGATTCACCTCTTCCTGATTATGAAGATGCCAAACGGTAAGGGCTTCCGAATATACCTTGAATGAATCTTCCTGATTGAATGTTTTCTCTACAGCCTCAAGCAAGTCATAGGCCCATTTCTCACGAAAAGTAGAGGAACTAATAAAAATAATATATTCCTGATTTTTTGTATCGGCCATCACTCTGGGAGCAAACGAAAGACAAGCGAGAATAGTTATCGCAAGTATTCGGAATGTCAAAGGAGGATACAGAAGTATATTCTGATTTGGCATAGAGATAAAGATTTAAATATAAAACAGCAAAAGCCTCTCAACTAATTGCTGCAAAGTTAGAAAAAAATAAATGCATAAGAAGTTTCAGGTAATAAATTTGCTTTTTACGTTCATCTTTTTGCAATTTATATCCTTTAAAGTACTTATTCTAAGGCAATATCCCTGTCGGAATTTCAATAACCCGGTATGGATACTTCCTACGGACAACCTTTTCTTCCTCCCATTCAAGCTCTTCATACTTTTGTTGGTAAGTTGCAAGTGAATAGTTATTTCTTATCTGGTAAATGGCCTGCATAATATTGCTCACAATAAAAATATAAGCCGCATAAGATGAATTATCACTAATATAATATTTAATGTGATAATCCGGAGTAGCCTGAATCATTTGCCGGATGAAGTTTATAAAATCATTCGATTCAATTTTGATGTTATCAACAAGTATCTCACCTGTTTCCGATATATGCAATTCGGAAACATCTTTTGCCGAATTGAGTTCTTCCTGCAATTCCTGCCATGCGTCAGCATCCGCAAAATATCGTCCGGTAACTAATGGAAACGCCGAATAGGTATAATACCTATCGTCATATTCTCTCATAGGAGGCAGAACAGCATACTGTATCCGGATAACACCCAATTCAGCAAGAGACCTTTTTATTTTGTTTATATAACCCATTTTTATATTTTGGTGAGCATAAATGACACAGGGGTCATACAAGATATCTTCCAGGATATGTTGATTCCAGCAAGCAAAATATTCTTTCAGGCTATCAAACGATATTTGCTCACTCTGACAGGTTTCGAGTTTCCCCGCATGCTTAATGAAAACAACAGGTTCTCCATCTACAGGATTGTTTTTATCTTCCGCAATCCACAAAGTAGCACAACGTCCGCTCTCGCTGTTCATACTCTCAAAACATGCAGCTTCCGGCAATTGCAAATGATAAGAGTAATTTATATTTTTACTAAGAATAATTTGGTTGATAGTTTTATAATCAATCAGATTTATTCGGGATAATCCCAGAGATAAAACAGACAACAAAATGAAGGAAAGCAGCATCCATCTAAAACTTTTTCCATTAAACAGTCGCCTGATATTCATCCAGGAATGGCAAAAAAGCACCACAATAATCAGAATAAGAACATACTGATAACCTGAAAAAGTTCGTATTACATAAATTCCTCCTCCCATCATGGAACCAATAAGCAGCACAAATACATATGCCAACCGCGAAAACCAACTAAGAAAATAAAAATTCATACTCCGTTGGTCATTAATAACGGCCCTCATTTGTGGAGCATATTTTCCTAATTTTCTGAAGGGGACTTCAAACCAACAAGTGAAACAAAGGGACTGTCCCAATATAGTAGCAATACAGGCAAAAACGTAATTTAAAAAGTTCACTGTGGTATCTGACAGTACTAAAACGTCATAGTCATCTGTCATAAAGAAAAGAATACGCAAAGCCTCCCGGCAAACATACAAAAAGGCATAAAAACAAAAAGCGAACAAAAGTCCGATAAGAATGCCCATTATCAACCTGCCACGCGGCACGGCAGGCAAGTTAGCATAGGCATGCAAATATTTATGTTTCAGAGCCATATTGCATAAATTACAGTAACTATATTCTTCGAAGAAAATATCTCTTCATATCAGAAAAATCAGTAACTTTACAAAGTTAGTGATTATCATCTATAATATCCTGATATCACACCAAAATATTCACGTAAAGAAGAAATGCTATGAAACGAATTATCGCACTATTCATATTTGTACTATTAGTCAAGAATATAGCCTTTTGCCAAAACAATGAAATAGAATACTATGAGTACGAAGTATACACGTATGATAGCATAGGAACACCTATCTTAATTGAAGATCCGGAATACAAAATAATTGCAACAGAGGACGAATCTACATATGGAATCAAAAACAGGAATGGCGAAATAGTAATAGCTCTTGGAAAATATCAATCTCTATCCCAAGTGGACCGGGGAATGATTATAGCACAAAAGGATGGAAAAGCCGGTATTATAGACATCACGGAAAAGACGTTGATTCCTTTCATTTATGACAACATGGGAAGTTTCTCATTTTGTCCGGATTTAGCCCCAGTTATAAAAAACGGAAAACAAGGATTCATTAACCGGAAAGGAGATATCATTATCCCTTTAGAGTACGATGCAGACCCAGACTTACACTTAGGCTATTTCTACAAACCGGGACTTGCCATTTTAATGAAAAATGGCAAATATGGAGTTATAGATTCCTGCAATAATACAATTATTCCATTCAAATACCCCAAAATAGAATGGTTTTCAAATCAAGACTGCTTTATAATTACTAACGAAAAGAAATGGGCTTGTTTCTCTTTTGAAGGAAAGCCATTATCTGATTTTAGCGATTATATTATTATAAGTCAAAGTGAATCAAGCGCACTCCCTGCTAACAATCGACTAAATGTTCCCATATCAATAAGCACAAGCAAACATCAAAAGGAATATGCTTATATTGACAAATCTCAGCATATAATAGTCCCATTCGGAGTTTATGACTATATCGAACCT
This sequence comes from uncultured Bacteroides sp., assembly GCA_900557355.1. GTDB lineage: Bacteria > Bacteroidota > Bacteroidia > Bacteroidales > Bacteroidaceae > Bacteroides. The sequence continues at coordinate 1,484 of USSR01000265.1, read as the reverse complement.
TTCGGGTTAGGGCGAAAAGCAATTGTAGCCAATAAAGGCAGATATGGAATTATCGATGAACATGGAAAGCTCGTATTACCTCTTACTTATGATCTCATTAAACGCCCTTCAAGATATTCTGACTATGCAAATATCTTTGTGGCTACTAAAGGTAATAAAATAACAATCCTCAATGAACATGCTAATGCGATTCCAGCAGAAGGTATTGTATCATATAGATATGGTAATGCAGATCTTTTAGTATCAGACATACACAACAAAAAAGGGCGAGTCAATTATAATGGTCAATTAACCATACCATTCGAATATGATACACTATTTCATTTTAATGACACCACAATTATAGCCACTAAGGGCAATAGATATGGTCTCATTTCAAGAGAAAATCAAATAATCAAACCATTTGAATATAGAAAAATATATCAACTGACAAGTGATCTTGTCTTTATCAACAAAGAAGGCAAAGCGGGAATATATGACGAGGAAGGCAAGATTAAGATCCCCTTTGAATATGATGCGATTTATGATACATTTTATAATGACTTTGATCCACTTAAGACCAAATACATAGTCATCAAAGAGGGAAAGGTCGGCACCATTGATATTCATAACAATATAGTCATTCCCATTATTTATGATGGACTTTCCGGCTGGGTAGAATATGGACTGGATGCACATTTCGTAAAAAATAAAGGCAAATACGGTTTAATATCTCATGAAGGAAAAATCATCATTCCCATAGAATACGATTATGTGGATATTCCCCTTGCCGGAGTCATCAGGGTCCGTAGGAATGGAAAATACGGAGTCATATCATGGAAAAACGAAGAAATCCTGCCATGCATATACGATAATCTCATTAATGACATCCCGTACTCTGACCTTGAAGAACAAGAAGGGAAATTAGCCGTTTTGCAAAACGAAATCTGGAGTTATTATGATTTGAAAGGTAATCTTATCCGCAAGAATATTCCCATAGAAGAAATTATGGGAAATTATGGGAATAGATTTGCATGGGGAGAACCCTCCAATGAAAAAGACGACTTCGATATACATCAAGCCAACAAAAATTATTAACCGATATGAAGAACATGTCCCCCAACAAGAAAGATAGAGCAATATTAATTCCGTATATAGAAATTATCATAGGCACAATCTTACTAAGCTTAGAAGTTCATGACTACATGACCTTATATTCTATGGATGAGGCAGATAAATTATTCGGTGGTCTTGTTGATTTCTATAAATATAAAGAAAGTACATATAACCAAGCTTTCTTATGGTCAATCCTTATATTTACAGGGATAAGCTATTGGGTTAATAAAAAACTATATTGGATTTTAACACAAACTTTTCTACTTTTAGTTTTAGTAAAAGTCCTTTTACCCTTCTATGCTATTTTTATTGAATTGAATCCAATACCATTTTATATCTTTCCAACTTTATATATAGTATTGTTCATTTGGATAGAAACTATCTTATAG
>USSR01000264.1 GCA_900557355.1 uncultured Bacteroides sp. | reverse complement strand
TCTTTGGACACCAATAGAAAGTATCTTGTCTTTGGCATATTATGTATCGTCAAAAGACATTGCAACTCAAACTGATGCAAAACTGGCTTTAGAGAAAGTTTTGCAAGCACAAAATGACAATGCTAATATTATCAGGCGATGTAATGGCAGTTTATTAAGTGAGTATGAAGAAAAAGTACAGCAATATTCTCTATCGAATAAAAAGTCAAATTTAAGGAATTGGCTTTGCTATGAAATGGAAGAATTGGTATTGATATATACTCTCGGTGGAAGTGAAAAATATCCCCTTGAGAAGATTGAGGCAAGAGTAGAGGAAATAAAAGAGAACTTAAAAGGAATGTAGCAAAAAAGATAACAAGCGGATCAATCTCCTTTAATGGCGATTATCCACCGGGCATTATCGACCATAAAAAAGATTAACTAACTGATAAATAATTAAATGACTGAAAGATGATGGATTTAAGAAATTTCATATTGGAGAAGAAAGACCATTTGCCAAAACAAACCGGGAAGTTGGTTAATCGACTATATAACAAAATTAAACTTGATAGTTATTATCCTGACAATAAGAATGTAATAAAACTTAAAGAGTTCTCAACCGTAGAAATAAATAATTTTCTATTAGAATGTTTGGCGGAGTATGATAAAACAGAAAGACTATTTTGTGAACATCATGATATTGTTGGCTTACGAGGTGTATGGGCGGTTTTAGCCTTCTCCAAAGAAGAGAATGTCTTAAAGTATTTCGACGAACTTATAGACAAATATATTCACGGTAAACCGTTTTACTTACATTTTTTATTTGAATTATTTGGCTATTCGGAAATTCAGCACCCTTTATTCGATAAGATACGAAAGTATTATGATAAAATTTCCGATGATTTACCAGCATATATATTATTGAAAAATCTCAATATAGTGCCTTCGGATAAATATAATTGGTCTGTATCTCTTATAATTACAACAGATGGAGAATGGCTCACATCCAGTCAACTTACCGATGAAGAAAAAGAGCAAAGATTTTCATTTGAAATGCGGCTGAGTAACCCGCGAACAATGGGAGATACCTATGAAATAATAATCGAAAATGAACTATCCTCTCGAAAAAAACAAATTATTTTTTCAGATAGTAATATTCGGACAATTAGTGTTGATAAGACAGTATTTAGCACTCCTAATATATTAAATCTTAATAATTTTGTTTGTGAGGTAGAGAATTATTTTGGTATTCAATTTAATTTTGAAAAAATAGCCTACTTATCAGTAAGTAAAGGCATAAACAAAAAACAAATCGAAAAGTGGGTGAAGAATAAATTCATGATATAATATGGTCGATAACAAGCGGCTCAATCTCCCCCGAAAAGGTCGGTTAGCCACCAAACATTAGTGTCATATAAAATTATAATGAAACAGATAATAGAAAAAATCAATAAAAGTTGGCACTCCAATCCTCCATGTGATCAACAAATAATGTTGAGTGTGGGAAAGTTGTTTCCATTACCCGATGATTATAAGGAATTTATGTTATGGAGTAATGGTGGAGAAGGTAATATTGGTAGTCAATATTTATCATTATGGAAGATTGAAGATTTGATGCAACTGAACAAAGAATACCAAATACAAAAGTATTTGTCGAAAAAATCTTTGGTTATTGGCACTGATGGAGGCGATAATTGTATCGGTTTTTATTTTGGAGAACCTACTTTTATTTTTTTACAACCATTAGGAGATTTAGACTTATCTGAGAATAGATTTTTATCCCAATCATTTACAGATATGTTCATTAATTGGTTGAGAATAAGATAAAAAATGACACTAACAAGCGGCTCAACCTCCCCTGAAAGGTCGGTTAGCCACCCAACATTATAAACTCAATAGATGAATAATAAAGAAATTTATATAAAACTGGAAAAAGCAGTTGGCGATAACAACGTGCAGGAAGTGTCGAATATACTCGACCAACATTCAGATCTGGATTTGAATGATGAGAATTTATATACGCTTCATCCACCTTTATGCCGAGCTGCAAAGAAAGGTTTTTATGAAATTTGCAAGACTTTAATTCAATATGGAGCCGATGTAAATTGTATTAAAGATAGATTATTTTCTCCTTTATGGGGTGCTTCGTCTGGAAACCATTTAGAAATAGTCAAACTATTGATAGAAAATGGTGCAGATATAAATGCTTATGAAAGTTCTACAACAGCAGCTTTGAATGAAGTAGCCGCTAAAGGGCATTTTGAGATTGTTCGCTATCTTATAGAGAAAGGTGCGGATATAAATAGGCTTACTACAACTCTACTTTTTTCTCCTCTTGATTGGTCTATTAGTAGTGGACATAACGAAATAAGCCTTTTTCTGAAGGAAAAGGGTGCGTTGTCCAATATCAACCACGATTATGTATGGTCTGAAGTAGGTGGTGGCATATCCCAACATATAGACTGGAATATTGGCAGAGTTATTCCTAACAAATTCAATGAAATGGAAAATGGTGTATTCAATAGGCTTGCGGTTGTTAATAGAGGCAACAATTCGTTATTGTTCAGTGTAGGAAATTTCCAATATACCCAGCCTTATGTGGAGTTTGTTATTGTGCTTCCGTTTGGCTGGAATCCATACTCTAAAATGGAGAAGACACAGTTCCCTTATATGGTAATGAAAGAATTGACGAACCAAGTCCGTAACGGAAGAACATTCTCTGATGGAGATTTTATATCCAAAACAGAGAAAGGGTTCAACGCAATCTCTTGGTCGGAGAAATTGGCTGGATTCTATGTCGTAGATTATAACTACTCTGATACAGCGAATCAATATGATAACAAAGAGGATATGGTTACTCTTTATACGCTTATTCCTGTAAAAGCTACTAAAAAGGGATATAGCGAACACTCTTTAGAAAAATTGAAGTCTAAGAAATGGAAAGCGATTGAATTGAGTTTATAACAAGCGGATTAATGTTCTAAAAACTCGATTATCCGCCGGACATTAGCTGCCAATTAAAAAAATAATGAATATGGAACTGATACAAACTTTTAAGAAGTCATATTTTCTAAAGATGTCGAACGATAAACATTTGATTGCACAAGTTAACAGTAGTCAGATAAACATCTTTGAAAATGAAACATATAAGCATTTAGCACAATTCAAAGAAGTAGGCAATGCTTCTGTTTTCTTTTCAAATGACAGCAACTTGCTCTTGGCAAAAGATAATGATCGTAAACTTGTTGTGTATGATTTGGCAACTATGTCAATCCGTTGCAAACTCAAACCGAAAGTAGGCAGTTCAAATGGTGATGGTGACGCTTGTATTTCACATGATAATAAGTATATCATTAATTTGGGGTATGATTTTCCATACGGCTATATATCGGTTTATGATATTGAAAACGGAAAGGAAACAAGATTTCGTGAAGATATGAGAGAAGTGTATAACCAAATACGTTATATCCCTTCACGCCAATTATACTTCATTGATGGGTTTCGCAGACCGAACGAAGGGACAAGTGAAAAGAATAGGTACTTCTATCTTTGGTTTGATATGGACAACAGAACATTTGAACAAACATTCTGTGATTTGGACGATGCAAATTTTCTGTATAGTGAACATTTAGAGCAAGTGTTATACTTTACAGAAGAGGGCAATCTTGCTTTTCGCATTTTGCCCTTGAATATAGAACTGCCGATTAAACACCAACAAGGCTGTTTGGATATACAACTTTCGCATAACAACAAGATGATTGCCTTATATCAAGATAATAATCTAAAACTTTGTACGTTCCCTAATATGGAAATATTGGCTGAATTATCGAATATCGGCTATGGTAATATTTCCTTCTCTCCTGATGATAAAGAAATATTAATTGCAAGTACAATAAAAGGGCTTATTTATAAATTGGAAAAGTGCAGCTAACAAGCACCTGTGCCACCTAACGGCGGCAAGCCGCATAACATTAGTCGCTTGAAAAATAAAAAAAGAAAATGAGCAAGATAATGATATGGGTCGGTCAATTCGATTCCGAAGCTGACTTTGAGAAATATATGGATCAATCGGCTTTCCGTCAATGGTGGAAAGAATACGATGAAGACAATAAGGAACTTCGTTGCCAGTTCTGTAAAGAGCTTGGTGTAATGGACTATGACGAAGATTCTCTTATTATGAAATATTCTTCTGAAGGACTTGAGAATCTGTTGAATGTTATTCCGGCAGACACAGATAAAATCAAGGAAATACTAAGAGCGAAAAAAATAACTGTCGCAAATGCGGCAATCATGTATAATAGCCATGAGGGTATATCATTGCAGAAAGCGACGAATACCGTATCGGTATCCTTCTTGGGCTCTTTTATTTTTGAACTTAATCCGACTGGTACAACAGCCTCGACTGCCGGTTTGAAATATATGACATGGATTGGGCATACCGATAAAAATGAAACCGAATTTATGGAGTATTTTAATCAAGAGCAATACCTCAAGGAGTTGGAAGCGTATGAATCCGGTCAGAGCAAAAAGCGTCCCAATCCCGAACATCGTTGTCAGTTCTGTAAAGACTTAGGTATAAAATTCTATTATCCAGAGTTTTTAAGAATTAAAATTGACAAAACATGTACAATGAATTCTGTTCAATTAATTCAATCAGTTATAATAGACAATAATGTACTTGATTGTTGGGTTGAAAAATCATTAAATAGAAATGGCCTTAATAATGCCTCAAATAATTGTACTTTCTGCTATATCCCGAATGGTTTTAGAGATAAAAAGAAAAACCAAAAAGTTTTTATTCTTAAAGAAAACATGAAAGGTCATCTTGGCATACCTAAAAAATATGTTGAAGAGATTGCGGACTATAATGGTCTTCGTTACTTATCAACATTTGAATGGGAATAAGCGACTAACAAACAGCAAACCGACTAAAAAGCGGAACGCTGCCAAACATTAGTTTGATTTTTAATATGAAAGCAGAAGAATTACGAATAGCAATAAGAAATGTATTAGAACAAGGGTTTATTTCAACTTTATCTAAATATGGATACAGCTGGAACAAATCTAAGATGTGTTTTCATCGTAAAGTAGGAGATTTCAAGCAAACGATTCTTATCAATTCCTCTGTTAATCCTCAATTCACTAATGGCATAGGCTATATAAGTATTCATTTATTCTATAATTCGCCAAAAATTGAAAAGATGGCTTCTGTTCTGATAGATGCCAAAACAGATTTTGAGAAAGTTGGAATTGTTCTTAATATTAATTCAGGTTTTATTTCTGGAAAAAGGGCTGTATCGTTTGACTTGTTATCATTAGATGAACTTCTAAATGTATTTAATCTTGATAATATGCCATTCAAGGAAATATTAAGTTTCCTTAATGAAAGAACAACAATCCAGAATATACTTATGGATTTTGAGAATAATAAAGACTATATTTGGTGGAATTCTAAAGATCATTCTATCCTTATGATAATTACGATGTATTATATCACTGGTAATGAGAAAAAAGCTAAAGAACTCGCTATATCTTATTATCAAAATGATAAATGTGGAAGATGGTATAAGAATGTATTACGATATTTCGAAGAATCAAATAATTTTCAAACTAACAAACAGCAAACCGACTGAATAAGCGGAACGCTGCCAAACATTATCAACTTATTAATGAATAAAATGAAAAAAGACAAACATATAAAAGTGCTATTTCACTTGGAACAAGATGAAGATGGCTATCCACCATTTTCTATTGAAGGTTTGTGGTGCAAAAAGGCAAGTAATGATACTTATATTGTCGATAATGTGCCATTCTATACCTATGGAATCAGTTTGGGGGATGAGATATGTGTTACAGAAGAAGATGGCGAATATCATTTTCAATCCATAGTGAATCCCTCTGGAAATAGCACATTGAGGGTACATTTTAACGATAAACGTATGCAGATGGTCAGAGACAAACTACTTGATATGGGATGCAAGGTAGAGATTTCTAATCTCCCTTCATTCGTATCCATAAATGTACCACAAGAAGTTTCCTTAAAAGTGGTCGAAGATGTTCTGACCAATATGCAAAAAGAATGTGATAGTTTGGCTTATGAACATGGTGTTGTCAGACAAAATATAAGTTGATAACAAACAGCAGATCGACTGAATAAGCGGAACGCTGCCGAACATTATCGTTGTCAACATTAGAATAAAAAAAATGAAAACAATAGAAGATATGAAACTTGAATTATTGAGTGATAACTCAAATAAGTTCATGCAGACTCTAATAGATTATGACATAAAAAGTAAAGACAAATATGGCAGTAATCTACTTCATTATTATATAATGAACTATGATAGTATTGTACATCCAGCAGGTGTGATTATATCCGAATTTATAAAAAAAGGATTGGATATAAATGATAAAAGAAAAGACGGACGGACTGCATTATATCTTTCTGTTCAGTGTCAGCTACAAGATATTTTTGAAATACTCCTGAATAGCAATGCAGATTTGGATATACAAAATGTAAATGGGAATACTCCTTTATGGGAAGCCGTTATGCGATACCGTGGAGATGGCTTCTTTATCGAACAACTTTTGAAAAATGGGGCTAATCCCGATATAAAAAATAACTATGGAGTATCTCCTAAATCATTGGCAAGAACTATCGCAAATTATGATGTAAGAAGATTCTTTAACAACGATAACAAACAGCAAACCGACTGAACAAGCGGCACGCTGCCAAACATTAATCGCTGAGAAAAATATGAATAATTGGATTGAAACATCAGGAAGCCCATTTGTCATTGTTGAGCAACAATATGCCCATCAATGGAAGGGTCAAGAAAACTACAATGCTATATGTAGCGTAACAGATTACTTGGGGAAAATCTATATAGACAATCATGTCTTATTGGTAATGGGAGATGAACCGATGGCTACACGCATAGTAAATAAAGATGGAGCAATTTTAATAATTCGTTGGAAGTATGCTCCCGATTATCTAACGGTGGAAAAACTTCTGGAGAATGATATAGTAACTGGGGCAGAACCGATAGAAGAAGTTGAAGTAAAATGGGATTCTACTGAATTAGTCCTATTTGATTCTTTGTCTCCCTATTGTGAAGCGTCGGTTAAAGTTTTTTTATCATTACAAAAAACATCTTGTATAATAAAAACTTATCTTTATCAAAAAGACGAAGTATCTTTAATAATACATTCAATCCAATAAAGACGATTAACAAGCGGCTCAACCTCCCCTTAAAGGTCGGTTAGCCACCAAACATTACAGCTATGGATATAACGAATAGAATTATTGTCGCCTTACTGGAACGAATGAAAAGTAGAAACAAGAACTTTTCATTATCAAGACCTAAGTTTCATCGGTTGTTTCGCAGAAATAATGGAATACATTCGGACTTTTGAAAAGTATGGATGTAAAGAATATGAAAACGGGACAAAAGAATACGGTCATGCACCTTTCATTGCTCCTGAAGCATATAATTTTTGCGTCTTTGCTACGCTAAATGAAGATGATATTGTTGAGTTAGAACGAGATTTGAAAAGAGAAATTCCGTCTCAATTTCGCTCGTTTTTAATGACAGATACAAATGGATTACATCTTTTCCACCATTTCAGTTTATATGGAATAAGAAAATCTTACAACCGAGATTTAAATGCAACTCCAGAGCCTTTTGGCTTACTTGAGCCGAACATTTACGAAAAACCTAAAAATGCAAAAGACACTTATTTTTTCATAGGCGGATATAGATATGATGGTTCGAAGCTCTATATAGACTCTGAAGATGGAAAAGTTCATTTCTGTAAACGTAGAGATGCTTCATCTCTTTTAGCTTGGGATTCATTCGAGGATATGCTTTTATCTGAATCCAAAAGAATATTTACTCTTTATGATGATAGAGGTAGAATGCTTGCGCCAAGCGAAAAAACACTACCGATATAGAATGAAGCGACTAACAAACAGCACTACCACTTGAAGCGGAACGCTGTCAAACCATTATGCGCTTAGAAACTAATACAATATGAGCATGAAATATTATCCAAAAGGATGGCATACTTACAAGTTCTTGGTTACACCGCAAGAATTGAAAGACATTTTGCGAGGATTTCACATTGTGATATACAACCGTAGAGTACCTGCGGATTATATAGAAAGTAACTTTGCAAATTTTGTAAGGGATTACGAATCTTTTTACCGTTTACTAACGTCCGGTGAAAAAATCGAGCATATTGTAATCGACAATTTGCTCACGGGCTTTTCAAACAATCTAAGTAAGTGTGCGTATAAAGTCCCCTTTCAAGATTCAAATGATGGATTATGGTATAAAACAGAGGATTTCATAGAGCCTTGCGTCGGGTTCAATCTATTTGCCTTCTATCTTGATGAAGAACATAAGTTACAAACCAAATTCAGTTACATAAATTTTCCAGAGAATATAATGGGGGTTCAATTAGAGTACCCTAAGAAAATATATTCAATAGAGGAAAATAGAGAAATACTATGTAACGAATTGGAAAATTATAATGACGTGTACCAAGTGGTAGTAGAAAGGATAAAGCAATTATGTAGAAATCTGACGATTACAATAGGTGAAAATGTGCATAGAACTAAGGTGAAAATAAGTCCTACCGCACTAAAAGATATTGAAGGAAGTCATTTTATAAAAGTAAATAATTGTATTATTAAATAAAGCGCATAACAAGCGGATTAATCTCCCTAACAGTCGATTATCCGCCGAACATTAGTGTCATATAAAATTATAATGAAACA
>USSR01000263.1 GCA_900557355.1 uncultured Bacteroides sp. | reverse complement strand
CTTCTTAATTGTTTACCCGGATCATCGACAGGAGTGACCGGATTAATCTCCTCACGAGGATTTCCCCAAGTAACTGCCTCAAATATCGATGGTCTTCTGAAATTGAATTTTATCAAATAATCACTCATACCGCTTTTTACAGTATTGTATACAGAACTCTGATAATCTATCTTGGTAGCTCTGGCACTATATAAATTGTCATTGAAAAAGTTACCATCTCCCGAGTTGAGTCCTCCAAGCCCTCTATAGTGATAGGTATAGTAATCATAAGCAGGTTGAGACGACCAGTAATACTTATTCTGAAAATCTGTAAAAGTACCATAAGCCCCCATAACGATATCTTCTATTTCGTCTATGGCGGGAAGATACCATTTTATTTCGGATACTATCCCTGCAGCATTACGCTTGTTCTTGTTATAACAATATTCAACGGCACTTCCTGCTGTTTCATTCAGCTTTAAAGGTCCGATACCTGCCGTAGCAACAATGTCACTTGTAAATGCATGTCCGGCACGCTCGTTTATTGTAACTCCATTGGTTCCCACTGTCGCTTCATCACGAGGTGTATAAAAGTCATAAAGATAAAATTGTGGATCAAGTTCTCTCAATAAACTTTTTATATTATTGGTAATAGAGTTAGATAAGATACCATCATACTTGAAAGCATCTCTCCGGTGAGAAAGTTGCATGCCATCGAGGCCCCAAAACATTCCGTCCGTCTTATTATTGAAAGGATCGTTGGGGTCGAAGTTATGGAGATACTCTTCATGAAATTCGATGTAATAAGTATGTCCATTGTAAGCCACCTCAAACAGACCTTTCTGCAAGAAAGTATAGGTAAGCACAGTCTGGCCACCCGTTGCTGTCTCAATGTAGGTGAATATGATTTTACCTATTCTATCCGACGTAGAAGTATTCTCATCAAAATAGGCCCATACCCGAAAATCGGAAGTGAAAGGTCCATAACTTTTAGGCAAGGTTGAAATCAGGTTTGTAGTGAAATAATCCCGTTTGACAACCTTACCATCAGCTATTGTTTCCCTATCCAAGCCTATCCAGTTCTGTGCCGCAGGATCTACTGCAACATTCACCGTATAACCGGGAGTTATATAAATATCCAGCGGACGAACTTCATAATGGCAATCAAGTTGTGTATCCCGCTTGACCGAAACAACTACCGGGCCGGAATTTACTGTGACGCGGGCATCAAACGAAACAGTCGATTCATCATAGCCACTGTTACTGGTCACTCCTTTGATTGTTATATTATTGTTATACTGATTATCACGCAGAATATAGAAATCATCCACGGCGTTGGCGCCGAGATACAGCTTGTAAGTGGTCTCGTGCGTGACAAGCTGATGATCGACATATATTCCGTTAATAATCATATAGGCAGCATCCGTATCTTCGTTCACAAACTTTGGTTTGAAACGCTGTTTGGACATTTCGTCGATACCTTCCGGATAATTCACGGTGTTCAACTTATTGCGCTTGTGCTCCAACATATAAAAGGTATAGGACAGGGATTGGGAGACTCCCACCGGATTGGAACCGGAGTATAATCCCGAAGGGCTGGAAGGTATCTTATCACCATGCGAAGGTGCGGTTTCATCGGTAGCATCGGGCGCACCGAGAGTTGCATAGCGCGGAGCGTTCACGACCTCCCAGCTAATCATCCGAAAGCTCTGGTCGTTTCCGGGCAAATGTTCCTCCGGACGTATTTGCAAATTCACAACGACTTTAGCATAGATGCTCACCATGAATATATCCTGAATATTATTACTCGTGGAAGGACGCGCCAAGCTCAAGTCGACCTTTTCCTGTGTTTGTCCAATCATAACCAATCCCTTAAATGAAGGATCGGCATCCGGATGAATCGTTGTCGCTTCGACTTCGAAATTATAGAGTTCCGTAAGACTCCGTATACCGGCAAGATCTCCATTATTCAAATTACCCACCAAAAAAATATCACACTGTCGAAGCGCCTGCTGATCGTGATTGACAAAAGACGGACTATGTGTATCTATCAAGAAATCAGGCACACCACTGGCTATAAATTGCGGAACATCTACCAACTGCCCGTTGGCATCAAAGATGAGCATATATAAGGTAGAGAGTTTAGTCTCGAACTCATTCTTTCCCGAACGAGTCGAAACTTCCACTTCAGAGAATCCTTTGGGATACCCGTTTATACGTATATACCGGCTTTCGGCCTGTCTCTTCTGTTCCACAATGTCGCTATTGCATCCAAACAGTACACCAACCGACAAAACGAGTATCAACAAGTGTGTATAGCTAATTATCCTTATCATTAAATCAAACCTTCCTTAATCAAATTCTATTTCACTATTATTATCATTCCACTCATTATTTCGAATGATTCTGAGATGAATGGCATCTCCTACGAAATAGAGCGTGAATGTATACCTATATCCTGCGCGATACTCCGTGTCGGGGTCGTTGAATTCAACCACTTTCGTAGTCGTTTGTCCGCCCTGAGTGACATCGAAAGAAATAGTCCCCTGCAAACCTCGCTGCGGAATCAGCATTAAGAACCGATCGGCATCCGTGATATTTATCGCCCCTGTTGCCGATGTATTGGATACATTCACGCTGCTTGCCATCAGGTAAGACGCATTGGTGATGGTTCCGCCGGTATCCGGTTCGCTTTTATCCATCTTTATCCTATATGTGCTGTATAAAGGGGATGTAAACCGACATATCACATTATTCAACCGGATGGCCTCATCACGATAATTATTCACTGCGATATTGATGCAGAAAAGTATATGCGAAAATTGCATCCTGACCTGACCGGTATTCAATGCCGTACAGTCGAATGTTGACGCAACCATGACATCCTGATGTTGCGTCGGGTCATTGGCCGACAGACGATACTCTATGTAAGGTGTCGATTCGTGATTTGCATCGGAAACAGTTACACCGGGGGTATTATACGGATAATAACCGAAAAATGTGTAGTATTTGTTATCCAGCCATGACTGGATAGGGGCATACGTACAGACTCCCGAATCACTACAGTCAATCCTCACATTATTCCAATCAGTGTCCGGCTTTGCATTATATCCTGCTGCAGCCCATAGGTTATCCAGTATATAAGCCTTCACACCAAAGCTCTCGCCACGCAATTGAGTGACAGGCAGAGCACGCGTAGCCGTCCCCAAACTGAAAGTGATGGAACGTTCGGGAATAATCTCTATTTCTTCATCCGGATTATCAGGGATTATATTACTGCCGTTACACGCCGCCAACAATATGGCAATCATGAAGTTACCGGATAATAACCATATATATTTTAAAATAATAGATTCTTTCATACTCCATAGTTTAATTTACAATGATGGTGCCACCTCCTGATGGACTGTCAATCCACGGTTCCACGATAGGTTCACCTATTTCAATATAATTTTCGGGTTTAAGTGTCAATACATAGGTTATTTGTTGACCGGGTTGCCAGTCTGCTCCGGGCAGAATTATATTATCCTTATCATACGAATAGGTCAGGTCATTGTGCCGACGTGTATAGCTCAAATATACTGTGATACCGGAAATCTGTTGAGGTACCATCAAAGCACCATCTTCCCAGGCAATAATTCCTTCGTATGAAACTTCCTGTGGGTTTGTAAATCCTGTACTGTATCCAAAGGTATTTGTTGGGGCGGATGATGTGTCCCAAATGATCCGGTTGCCGTTATGGGTACAATTACCGGATGATTTCAGGTTATACATACGCAATACGTTTAAGTGAAGCGCATCTTGAGCGCATCAGTCAGGGAAGATTCTTTCTTTATTCTAAAATTAATTCTTGTCAGCGCCGGGTCGAATGTAAATACCACCGGGGACATATCCAAGCCACCTGCTCTTACCTCCCGGTCAACCGGATGCGAAAGCAAGAGAGATTCCTGATTGTCAACATTCTGACTTACCATGAAACCTGTTATCATCGGAAATCCTTCCGGATTGAATGAGAAATTCCGGGAGGAATTATAAGGAGCATAAGCTCCGAACTTGTGATCGGCTTGTGTATTCCAATATTTCAATGGGGAATAAACCCAGAGGGTACTCTCGTTATTATACTCTATCTTCTGATTATTGAAAACGACCGAAGTATTGCCGGCATCCGTTGCGGTTCCGTAAAGAGCAAAGGTACTCGATATAGTATTTAGGGATGCACGTGTCCGGGCACCGTCAAAAGATATGGAAGCTTTTCCGGCAGGAGTGTCGGGAAGCTCCATAAAGCAGTCATCACTTCCACTATTGCAGGCGGTCAATAATGATATTAAACCTATAATGAAAGCTGTTTTTTTCATTATACTATCCATTCTTCTTTTCTATTATTCAAATAATACATCTTAATCAGTATATAACGGAGTATCTGTCATTCTGGGCGTGACCGAAAATTCTCTTTTCCGTGTATTCATGCCAGAGAAGGAACCGCCCGGAAAGCACAGAATGACAGGGATTAATATTCTCTCATCATTAATTGATAGAAGGAACTTCTACATCCGGGATTGTTGTTGTCCAATCTTCTACTGTAGGATCACCGAATTCTATCGCATTGGCACTGATAATGAAATTATACGTTATTTTCTGGTTCTGTCCCCACGCAGCCGGATTGTATGTTCTGTCCGAAGTGTCATAACTAAGGTCGAGCGTCCTTGTGAACGGCTGTTCAGCTCCTGATTCACCAAGATTGTAAGTGACATCCACTTTCACACTGTTCGTATTCTGCGGAATGAACAGCATATCGTTAAACGTTACTGCTGTAGCAACATCAAGTACATTGTCACTTGCCAGGTTCTCCAGATTTGAATCGCTTGCTCCTACAAAATCAGTATCGGATATAGCCCATTCAGGTACCTGCGACTGAACAAAAGTACCTTTTTTACTCATCCCGTAAATCTTCACTGTCTTCAATGTAACCTTAGTTTCAGCAATGCCAACATCTTTCTTAAAGGAAAGATTGATATTCGACAGTAAATGATTAAAGTTAAAAGTAACCTGATTGACAGGAGCATTGGCCAATCGTGTCACTTTGTCTGCAAGCATCAAGTCTACGTGATTGGCAACTAAAGGTTCTACGGTGAAATCTGTAACGGTGATGTTTTTATTATCATCGATAGTCACTCCACTGGCTTTATAAGGATAATAAGCATAGAACTCATAGGACGAACGCGTATCCCAGTATTTCAAAGGCGAATATTCCCATACACTTGTAGTTCCATTATACTTCACTTCCTGATTCAGGAATACATCAGTATCCACGGTTTCAAAAGTAGAATACCCCCAGACTCCGAATGCTTTCCCATCAGTCTTGAGCGTGCTGCCCGTTTCAGCTGCACGTGTGTTCTTGTTGGCAAAAACAGAAAAGTCCAGCACTTTCTGCTCTGGCATTGCCACATCTTCGATATTGGTGCATGCGGTAAACGTCAATGCAACAACTGCTGTTAAAACAGCAAACAAATTGGTTTTTCTCATCATTCTTTCTTTTTTAAATGGATTCAATAATTAAATTAATTACTTATTTATATTTATGAGATGGGAATATCCACATCTACATTTTCTTCCCAATCGTTCACATCCCCGTCGAATCCGGAGCCGCCGGGTCTTTCTCCTTCTTCAGGAGTGACCACAATGCCATTGACAACAATGACTCCTCCCTGGGGTTGCCTGCTAACTTGATCAGTGACATCAAACTCCACCATTTTAACTTTACCACTCATCAGTTTCAATTCCAGCACAAGTTTATGCGTGGCGGCCGTCTCCGATCGCCCGAAAGAACGAGCAATGGTTTCGACGCCGTAATCACAGGTATAGCAATCGAGCAACAGGGTGACTACTTTGTCGTTGTCGGTATGTCCATCTTTCAAAGAAACTTTCCCTGCCATCCCCGATAAGTAGGCACGGGCTTCGGAAACATACTCCCGGCCTGAAATGAATTCATATCTGATCAGGTAGGTCCACGTTCTAGGAGCCAGTTCGACCTTCATCCTCGCATAGGTTGTCTCTTCATCTTCATTTTTCACTAATTCTTGTTCGGACAGAAATGCGGCAAACAGCATATCCGGGACATTAGCGGTCAACTCATCGGGATACTTGTTCGAATAGGATGCCGAACGCGTTCGGGTACGGGTAGTTGCAACCGCTTCGTTTACCGCATGCATATTCTCAAAGATGATCCCTTCCGTATCATTATTGTACAATAGCATATCATAACGTCCGCTATTGATTGCCACACGACCGCCATGATGCTCGAAATTGTGACTTGAAATGGGAGTCTTATCGCCGTAGTCGAAAACATGGAGCCTGACTCCTTCCGGTACCCGAGGCAGCATCCTATCCCAATCTACCGTCCACTCGGCAGGCCATTTCTCATTCCAGTTTTCATCACATGGCAAGTGCCAATCCAAGGAATAAGTGATCTCCAGATGCAAGTCTACCTCCTTGAAATGCTCGTAATATAAATCCTTTCTACAACTTATAAAAACAGTCAAAACAAGTATATAAAACCAATATTCATATCGTCTAGTCTTATTCATTATAAAAGATTAGTTCACCTTTTCTGATACAGAATATTCCATATCAGAGTGATACCCGCTTTTGTCACTCCCCAATAATGCGTCTTATGCCTCGATTGGTATACGTAGCGGTTATCTACAGGCAAATATTTATCATAATTCGTGAATATATATCCTCCACCAATAGTGAACTCCAATGACATCTTCCCATTCAAGTTAAGACTGTATCCATAGGTGAGACTCGTTCCTATGAACTCACCATAATATCCCGTTTTCTTATTTTCGAGATCATAGATACCACCATGGATATTGGCTCCCAGAAAATGTTTCCTTCCGGCAGCCTTGCTGTTCAGCCAATATCGGCCTTCCGCAAGGTATTGCCTGATCTGATAATACTGGTGTTTGGATTTCCTTTTCCACCAAGGCATAGTAAAGGTGCCCGATATAGACCAATGACTGTCCGGGAAATAATACTCGGCAGTTACATTTGGTGCAAGTGCCGCCCAATATAGTAGATTAGTACCAATAGTAAGATATGCAGGCATATTGTTTATTGTTTTCGTTTCTTGTCCGACATTTTCCGAATAAGCTACCCTAACAGCAAGAACAAAAAGCATCATTACACATAGAAACTTCTTTACTTTAAAAATCTCTAATTTATATCGCCATTTGGCTATATTCATAATTCTCCCTCTAATATTTAATTTCTGGAGCTTCATATAATTAGTCTAAAATGTCCGTATTACAAAGAAAACAGTTACATTCGAACTGTATGATAGTATTTGAGACGTTTAATCTACTTTGTTTACGGAAACATAAAACATACACTAATAAATGACACAATAACTGGGATTATAATAAACAAGCGAAAAGAACCTATTTCACTTTTTGAAAAAACGGGAAATTATTGTTCAAATTATCGAACTAAACATTATTGCTGTCGTTTTATATTTAGATGCTTAATTTTCATATTTACAATATTTAATAATACATTGACTCATGACTATGAATTTAAATAAAATTGTTTTGACAAAGATTCTGGATATCATGCCGGAAAATTTAAAACCGGTCACTTTGCTTATGGATGTCTTAGACATTGGCAAAGAATCCGCTTACAGGAGACTGAGAGGTGAAAAGCCATTCTCTATGGAAGAGATTTATAAACTATCTCTGGTGTTAAACTTTTCACTGGATGAGATTATCAGTAATGATAAAAGCGATGCCGCCGCGTTCAATCATATAGGTACAATCAGACAAAACCCAAGCAAGAATCTTCTAGAGTTTTTTCGCTACTATGAAAGCTACCTGCAACGCTTGATTGACTCGGAGAATTCCGAAATCACCTGCACACTAAATCATTTTCTGCACACCATGTTTATAAACTATGAACATTTATTCAAATTTATCTATTACCGATGGATGCATCAAATGACAGATGTACCACTGAACTATCTATATTCGGAGGTAGTCATTTCCAAAGAGATTAAAGAAAGCTGTGAAAGAATGAGCTTCTTGAATACTAAAATAAGAAAGCTGTCTCTCATAGTCGATAATAATCTGTTTCTTAATCTGATAAAGGAAATGCAATATTTCTATGTGAGAGGACTGTTGAACGAGATAGAATTGGATACGCTCAAGGTAGAGCTGCACAAATATTTGGATGATATAGAAACAACTATAAATAAAGGTATTAATACCACCGGAACTCAAATTGAAATTTATCTATCAGTGTTATACATCAATAGTACCACTACTTATACGACATGGGATGACAGTAGTGAATCTGCTTTCTGGCATCACTATGGTTACCCGATATATACAAGGAATAAGGAAATCACAGCCAGACACAAATTGTGGATCGATTCTCTGAAGAAGTATTGCACCGTCATATCGCAGTCCAATGAACTCCTTCAGGCTGAATTCCTGAATAAGCAACGAGAGTATATAGACAATATAGCAGTAAATATCCTGCTCTGAAAGGAACTGTCAGAGCGCAATGTCATGCAATAAATATTCTTGTTGACCTAAGAAAGCATTTCACTGCTTATCATATAAAGCATTTTTCTTTCATTCAACCATTTACAAACAAAGAATCCTGTAATTCAATTGATTACAGGATTCTTCTTTTCATTATAATGTTGTGGAGCTGGAGGGAATCGAACCCTCGTCCAAACGAGGAAATCATAAGCTTTCTACATGCTTATCTTTGCCTAAATTTTCG
>USSR01000262.1 GCA_900557355.1 uncultured Bacteroides sp. | reverse complement strand
AATGATATATGTTATATTTTGCAAAGGAAGCATCATCAGACGATATGATTTTTCGTAGTATCCAAGTGGTGTTAGCCCCATATATTTTCCGATTAAAAGTTTATCCAGATTACGGGTGAAGTAGTTTACAATGCTGAACAAAAATTGATACATGGAGTAATTCCAGATTTTTTGAACACTTCCTATTCCCATAGTCCATTGAAGTTGTTGGGGATATTTTTTCAATGAAATTATCCAAACAAGTAAACCGGATAAAATTGGTTGAATAACCAATGTATATAAACCTACCCCTTTAATAGCTGCTAAAATGGATAATACTCCTGCTATTACTTGTACAATGCATGTGCGAAATGCGATGAACTTGAAATCTTTGTCTCTGTAAAATAAAGCATTGGGCACAATAGAGGCGGCAGTAAAAAAAAGGCAAATAGATAATAATTGGCAGATGAGAACAAGTCGGTTATCCTGATAAAAAGTTGCAATGCCCCATGAAGATAAGAAAAATAACACACTTAATATTCCTCCTATCCATATTGTAAACATATATATGCTGTTCATATCCTTATTTGTCAACTCTTTATTCTGGATAATGGCGGCAGGTATGCCGATATTGGCAAATATACCGAAAAAGTTGATGATAACGGTAGCTACAGCTACGATGCCAAAATCATCAGGACTTAACAGACGTGCCAATATAGCTGTTATTATCAAAGAAATGACGATGCCTGAATATCTGGCAATTGCCGTATAGAATACGCCCGAGAGCATTTGTTGCTTGATGCTTGCCATAACTATATATTTTGTAAGTTTCGGAATATCCCGTCTTCATGTACCTTTTTCATTTGCTCTTCCCACGATAAGTGTCGGATAGAATCTCTTATCATTTGTGGAGGCATAGACTGTGAATGGCAGAAAGAGATTAATTGTGGAATGTTGATGGGGCTTTCGTCAGCTGCAGCTTTCAGTACATAAGGCATTTGATCAAAGTCTTCATCTGTCTCAGAATAGATGAAAGAAAAGCCTCGTGCAGCATACTCTCTGTTTTTTAATGTTTTAATATTATATATTCCGCTACGATGGCGTGCTAAACTGCCAATTGCAAAATCTGCTTGCTCAAAAAGAGCATCTAGTGCTTCGCCGTGTTGCGCTCCATATAGAATGACGTATGGCTCCAATCCGTATTCACGTATGGGCGTCATAATTTCTTGATATTCTCTTTCGCCAGTTATATTCCCTACAAGGTGGAAAAAGACTTTGTATTCGGGATGATTACTGTAGTATTCTCCAAGCCCTTTGATTAAACGATCAAAACCATGCCAAAAGTGTATTTCGGCTACACCGATTAAATGCAGTTCATAATTTAAGCTACTTACTTTTGTTCTTAGCGGAATTTGGCTAAAATCTATGCCATTGGAAATCCGTATGGTACGACAGCCAAAAATTTCTGTATCGTTGGAGAAAGTGATAACGGCATCGATATATCTGCAAAATGCACGACGGAATAATTTATCGGTATATAGCTGTATCTTCTCTTTCACAGAACAATACTCATGATCGTAAGGATAGGTAGGTATTTCCAAGAGGATTTTTACATTCCTTTTTTTAAGTTCTCTCACAAAATGTATTGTGAAAGGATTAGCGTTATGGTAGGAGCGTATGTATATCAATGAGATGTTTTCTTTCTCCACATATCGGATGATGGGACGGAATGAAACACGCTTTTTAAGTTTGGCTATCACTCCTTTGCCAAGATCCGCCAATATTTTATTGTCTATTAACCATTGTCTGCTCCCATCGGGCGTAACTTCATAATAGCAGGTTGGGACATCCAAACCGCATTTCTTTAAAGCGTTTACCTGATATTTGATTTTCTTGCTGATTCCGTTATACTCTTGAAAACCGTAAAAGACGAGAAAAAGAGCTTTCATATTTGGTTGATTCAATTGGTTTATAATCTCAGGTTGCGGTATAGTTGGACTAATTCATCAGCAGTCTTTGCCCATGAAAATTGTTGTGACCGAAGTAATCCGTAATCTTTTTGTTTTAGATATAATGTCTCATCTATCTCTAATTTTAATAACATATTTGCAATCTCTTCCGGTTTGTACGGATCAACAGCTAATGCACCCGGACCGGCAACTTCGGGCATTGCGGAAGTATTTCCGATAATGATGGGCACCCCACACGCCATCGCTTCTATCATTGGAATACCAAAACTCTCACGGAGTGATGGGTAGAGGAATGCAAAAGCTGCATTATAAAGTGTTGCCAAGTCATGGTTGGCAATGTAACCTGGATAATATAGATATGATTTAATATCAGAGATTCCCTCTTGCTCTAGCAAGTTATCAATATATTCTTCTTTCAAATCAGCGATTAGGAGCGGTCGCTTTATGCTGGACCGTTGCAGATATAGACTATATGCTTTCAAAGTACGCACAGCATTCTTTTTAGGATCGGTATTACCGAGAAAGAACAGGAAGTCCTTTTCTGGAATATATTGGTGGACTATACGCATGTCAATTTTATCCTGTGGGAAAAAATGAGTATTATATCCATTATATATTGCTGTAATACGTTCTGTTGAAATATTTAATGCTTTACGGATACGATTACATTCAAAATGTGAGACCGTTATTATTTTCTTGCATTTCTTTAGAATATGTGGTACTACGATTCGACGATAATGCCAGCCTAATTCCTGATAAAGGGAAGGACTTCGGTGTTGTCTCGGTTCCAAATAGATTATATCATGCAGTGTCAGAACCAGAGGTACGGGACACCATAAAGGAGCTGTGTTTGAAGTACAATGAAGTAAATCGACTTTTAAACGTTTTACTACGCGCGGCAATGCTACCTGTTCCCAAAGAGGATAAGTTGGACATTTTAGCTCTATGATGGATAGATTAGTCGACTCTTCCAAGCAGCGATCTTCCCCGGGAGCGACAATAATGTAATATTCATTACCGTCGTCCCTTTTCTGCAATTCACGTATGGTTTCTAATGCAACAAAGTCCATACCGTGTTTGTTGGGGCGAAAAATACGTTGCGCTTCAATAGCTATCTTCATGTTTTCTATTTATTTTCTGACTCTTCTGTCTTTTTGTCTTTGGGAGTTTTCTTTTTTTGGAAGAAACGTGTAATATGACTAAATAGACTTGCAAATACTAAGATTGGCAATGCCCATATGGAGTGTTTGAACCGTTTGTTTACTTCTCCATCCGGTAACGCCATTATAAATGTAATAATAATGACACCTAAAAGGGTATACCATTTAAAGCTAAGTGTGAAATCGAGGAGGGTAATGCCGATGGCACACAAGGTGATAAGAGCGATAAGTAGAAAACGTGATGGCATTAACCATTGGAAAAGTTTGAGCGCATAGTCCCATTCGCCTTTAAGCAGAGTTATCGGTAGTTTTTTTAGTGCGAAGATAGTACTGCTATATTGTGAACGGAGCCAACCAATACGTTGGGCCTCATATCCATTGGCACTTTCTTCTTTCTTACTATAACATACTACTTCTTCCATATATTCCGTGTAGATGTTCTGTTGCAACAGTGCTGTTTCCATCGATTTACTTAAATCAGAACCTTTCAGCTTAGGTGCTATTTCAT
Organism: uncultured Bacteroides sp.; assembly: GCA_900557355.1. GTDB lineage: Bacteria > Bacteroidota > Bacteroidia > Bacteroidales > Bacteroidaceae > Bacteroides. Next base: position 5,161 of record USSR01000262.1, on the reverse strand, counting down.
GGAACATTGGAAAATCAAATGCCATAGCTGAACCTATTAGGGCAGAAGAAAATCCCATGCGTGTATGCGCTTTACGGAAGATATTATTATTAATTTCTTCACTGGTGGCATTTAATACGGCAATACTGGTAGTTAGATTTTCGGTCATTCGGTGCGCCTGGATAGCATCGCATCCGGAATAGTATGCATTGTTGAACAAGTTTAATGCATTAGGAACAATTCGATTATCAGAATTAAAAATAACAACCATGTCGTATTCTGCAGGAGAATAACGCTCCATAACTTGCTGGATAGCATAAACTTTCGTACATTGTTCTTTATCGGGAACAACAATGTTGACTGGCATCTGAAGCAGAGTTACTAAATCTTCTTCCGGCAATTGAGTTGCTGCAACGGCTATGTCATACTTATCACGTGGATAAAGTTGAGTATCCAAGAAACTATTTATAGAGTGAATCACTTCTTTGCCATTACGTAATACTGTAAACAATACAAGAAAACGGTGGTGTACTTTAGCAGGAGGATAGGGATTCTTGTATTTCCCCAACGAGAAAAGTGCACAAATAAAAAGATACAACACCGGAATGCTTAGCAACAAGAACAAAATGGCATCTGCAATTTGTAAAGCATTGTTGTTTTCATCTACCCACCAATCGGGATTGAATATGGAAAAAATCTCGCTCATGATATGATATTACTTGTTTTTATATTGATTTTTCTTGAGTAATCTGTTTGTCTATATAAGGGCCGTTCATAATGAATGCTAATGAAGCTATAACGAGAAAGTCAGTGGGGGCGGTATTCATAGCTTCGCCTGTATATCCGTTGATCCATACCCCAAAGACTCCACAAGTCATAGCTGCCAGTATATGATATAATTCCTTGTTCTTGATGCGGAACATGACAATGTAGCAACATCGGAGCAGTACTACAACTAATATGGCAAGGTAAAGATTCAATCCCATATAACCGGTTTGTATCCATATTCTTACATAATAAGAGTCGGGCGGGAGAGTTCCTTCCTCATATATATCTCCTCTCTTCCATAACTTAGGAATGCTTTCGTTTATACCAACTCCCCATGGATGTTTTTCCAAATATGCTGCAACCTCTTTTCGGTTTTCGACACGAACATTAAAAGATGCATCTTCTGTAGGACGGAAAGCAGTCCTCATACGTCGTATAAAAGCATTTCCTTCTCCAATATTAGTGAGAGAAAAAAATGAAACTACCAATATACCGATGAGTGCTGTAGTTGCGAATATTTTTATATTTTTACAGAGCAGACAGTAGAGTGCTGTTCCAGCTATAGGAATAATAATAGCACCACGTGTACCAGACATAAACATGCCGATTAGCCCCATTAGGGCTACTGCTAAGTAATAGTATAATAATCGTTTATTACGTGTATGTATGCCGATAATAGTATATACAAGTGTTATGAGTCCCATACATGCTCCAAAATTGCTGGCATCAGTGAATATGGAGAAATAGCGTATTCCTGTATTTATAATATGGGTTCTCCAGCTATCACTACTTACAAGCCACTCTCTTTCGGCGTAATCAAAACCAAAATGTTTTTGCCACCATAATTTGAAGAATGCGATTGATACGAATACTCCTACAGTTATTAATCCTATTTTTAACGTCTTAGGTTTGTCGGCCAATAAAGATGAGACTATGTAAAGAACAAATGTCTCCAATATTATGATGCGAATTCCTTTTGTGATACCTTCATCCTGTATTCCAGGATTGAGAAACTGGAATAAAATGAATAGGATCCAAGGAATATAACTAATGGTCAATATATTTACAGCATTTGTTAATCTTATATCCGCCTTGTTTCGGAGAAAGGAAAAAAGTATGGATATCACCATATATACTAAAAGTATATCCAAGATAACGCTAAGTCCCGTGGTACGAGTATAACGCATAATTGCAATAAAAAAAAATGCATATGTTGCATATATTAGATAACCGAAGCGGGGAGCTTGGAGGCCATAAAATAATATAATAGCAGCCAAAGGCAGGCTAATAATGATAGCAGCAATTAATAATTTTTGAGTAATGATGGCATACGCAATAGCCACTAACCCAATGAGCAGCAAAGAAGCAAGTGCTGCTTGTGGAGGAAGTTCGCGGACAGGGTATCGACTATTATATGCCATTTTAGTTCTCTTTAAAGTTATTATTTTACTTCATTTTTCTTAGATGTAAGACCTAGTTGAGCCAACCTGCTGAAGAATGAATGAGTTGGAGTTTTGGGAGGTAATTCGCCAGTGAAAGATTCCACTACATCTCTATCCGCATTATTTAGATAAAGCATAAATGGAGTGTCTTTCAATGCTTCTTTGATGGGAGCAATTGTTGTTTTATCACTATTGCGCCATAAACGGCAGGCATTAGCCACCAATAAATTCACATCAGCCTTTTGAAGTACTGGTAAGGGAATAGCTGCATCTTTAATAGGGGGATATTCTACTATGATGATATCCGGTATTTGTTCCGCTTCGTTCAGATTCCAGAAGTCTGATAACTGTTCCGCTTGTATATACTTACTGCTGCTTACTTCAAAGTCAACGTCGTAACATACCAAACGTACACGTAAGCCTTCCGATTTCCAATGTTCCATAAAGTATCTAGAAAGGAATGATTTTCCTTCACGGCTATTAACGCTAATCATGTTGATGACATTAGGACGATTAGGTGATAAATATTGGTTTAACCGATGGCAACTATAAGCAGCGGCAATACGATTACATACTTTCAAAAAGCCACGGAATTTTAAATTACTAATGCCATTGAAAGCTGCAATCACTGGTAAGCCACTGAGACGTTTACTGCGAATCGGATCACGCAAAGTGCGATCTAATAACTCAATTAGTAAGAAATAAGTTATGATAAATACAATACTTCCTATAAAGGCAAGTAGAATATAGAGCATTCGGCTGCGTCCATTATCAGTTAATGGAAAGTCCGGTGGAGCTACAGTTTGCAAATTACTAGTACTCATTTCAATGTTTTTCAGACGAAGATTTGCGTCGGCCAAGCCTTTCAACTGAGTACGGTAATTATCTTCTGCAATACCGATTGCACGTTCTTTTCGATTAACTTGCGTTCCGATGGGGGACATGTGGCTATATTGATCAAAGATGTCCTGTTGTCGTTTTTTTAGAACTTCACGTTCAGCTTTAGCCTTAGCTTCATTTATGCAAGCTGTCAACCATTCTACTACCATTTCTTGAATGCCAACACCTTCTTTGGTGAAATTGAACTCATTTAAATTGTCTGATATATGACTGATGTTGTCTTCTGCTTTTTTTAGTGCTTCTTTTTCCTTTCGTATATTTTCGTCTGTAAGCCTGGAGTCATCAGAAGTGAAAATTTCTCGTTCCATGATACTTTGATTCAAAGCACTAACCTTGTTTAATTCTTGTAATAGGTTTGTATTATTACGAATAATCTGAGCCCGTATGTCCATTTTATCTTCCAGCATGTTGCGCAAGCTTACTGCAGCTTCGTAAATACGTTCGGCTTCTTCCAAGCGGTCTTCAACCTCATAACGAGTTCCTGCTAAAGCTTTAGTTTCTTCCGGATAGTTAATGATACGTTCTTGTACATTATAATGCATTAAATCATCTTCTTCCTCGTTCATTTTCTGTTTAGCAAGTCGAACTTGTTCCATGAAATAGGCAATAACATCATTGGTTGACTTATATCGAAGAATTTCATAGGCTTTGATCAGCTCGTCTATTAAAATAGCAACGGTCTTTTGAGTAATACCAGGGTCGGCAGATGTATATTCAATTTCAAGTATATCACTATTTCCAACACGTTTTATTTTAATGCCATCCAATGCTTTTGCACTGTAAAATGCAACGGGGCGGTTAAAAATTGAATAGATGAAATTATTATCGTTCGGTTTACGATAGGCAGTTAGGTTGGCTAATGTCTTTTCAACATCTTTTCGGTCAACTAATGCCAACACTTCTTTTGGGGTAATTTGGAGTAATTGTCGATAATGCTTGGCTTGGATGTATTGGTTATCTTTCCATTCTTCACCAAAGGTTAATGAGTTTGCCAATAGACGCAAAGATACTTTTTCTAATGTTCCGCGTGACTTACCGAGGTTGATTAGATTATCAAAGGTACTATTTATAACCATATAATTAATAGAAGAGCCATCAAGGGAAGTCGAATTGGTTACACCTGCATAGATGCTACTTGTAACAGTGTAACTATAGGGCAAGAATTGGGTGAAGTAAACCACCAATCCCGTAACAAAAAGAGTTCCCCACAATAACCAGTAGCGAATGCGGTATAGGAACTGTGATATGAATAGCATTATATCCATAGGGCTCTATCTTTTTTCTTTTAAAATTTTTACATTAGTCAGCATCTCTAATAACACAATTGAGTTGTGTAGAGCTACTCGGCTCTGTTCGTAACTAGTTACAGCGCCTGAACGTCGCGCACGCTCTAAAGAAAGGGAGATAATATCCATTTTCCCTTGTATGAAGTTGTTTTCAGAGATTTTCATCTGTGCATTATATAAGGCAGCGGTTTCAGCCTTTGCTCTAATTGTAGCTAATTGCTCCGTCACTGCATTGTATGCTTCTAGAACAAGTAAACGACGGTCTTCCATAACCTCTTCTTGGGTATACTTCAACTGTTCTATCTGGTAACGATAATCTTTCAACTTTAATGGACGATTTATAATATCACCGAGGCTGATACCGATATTAGCTCCTACATTAAAGTTATGTTGTGCACTTGACATCGTTGTTTGATACATAGGAGTAAACTCATCACTGGCATTACCGATGACATTATATCGACCGTATGAATACATGCCATTAAGACGGAAGTAGTTCCACCAATTTCGTTTCTCTAATCGGTATTTGGTTTTAACTTGTTCTACTTGCGACTGGGCTCTTTTCACAGTAGCATTTTCAACTACAGCATCTAAAAAAACAGAAAGCGGAGGCAGTTCTAATTTCTCTATTTCTATAGGTGTGTTTTTTGTAATTAATCCCGTTGTATTTGCCTCTATTTTTTCATCTTCCATCTTCAACCTTTCTAACGCTTTGATACGCTCCTCACGCGTCATACCCTCTTGTGATGATGCATATGGTGAAAACGTACACAATCCGATAAAGGA
>USSR01000261.1 GCA_900557355.1 uncultured Bacteroides sp. | reverse complement strand
TGCCGCCGAGATGCGTACATTGCAGGTAGGCGACAGCGTGGTCAGCGTCCCCCCTCTTACGTTCGATACTGTCTACATACTGATCCACTCTGTGTTGCATGCCTTAAATGAAGGTATCGGTCTGCGCCAAATATGCGACTGGGCCTGCCTGCTGCACCATCATGCAGACACACTCGATAAAGAAGCCGTAAGACAACTGTTACAGGAATATGGTCTGACAAAGGCAGCAAGGATATTCGGGGTTATTGCCACCAGGTATTTGGGACTTTCGGACGAACACCTGCCGATAGCTTACACTGCGGATGACCTGCCCACAGGCGAGTGGCTGATGAATGACATTTGGAAAGGAGGAAACTTCGGCAAATTCAATACCGATAAAAAACGGCGTCCCAAAGGATATTGGAGTGGAAAATGGCATACGCTGACACAACTGACAGCCAGATGCAAAGACATGAAGAGGCTTGCACCGGCTGAAGCACGCTGGTATCCGATCATTGTAGCACTCCACTCCATACAGATGCAGTGGAACAAACTGCTCGGACGCTGAAGCCGAGCAACGTTCCGGCCTCGGCGCATAAAGAATGCTATGTATAATCTCAATTTATAAAGAACAGAAATCTATGCTTAACAAACAGAACAAACTTCTGATAACCGTCGGGATAATTTTTATACTATTATTAGTAGGAGTTACCGCTTTATTAATTTCAGAGAAGCAGACCAATAAAGAACTAGTACAGGAGTTCCAACTGGAAAAGGAAGACCTGGAAAACGAATATACGCGCTTTGCACAACAGTACGATGAATTGAAGCTGACAGTTTCCAATGACTCCCTGTCTGTACTGTTGGAACAGGAACAATTAAAAACCCAACGTTTACTGGAAGAACTGCGTACCGTAAAAAGCAGTAATGCCGCAGAAATACGCCGACTGAAAAAGGAGCTTGCCACTCTGCGTAAGGTTATGATAGGATATATCAACCAGATAGATTCACTGAACCGCCTCACTGCTCATCAGAAAGAAGTGATTGCACAAGTGACGCAGAAGTATAACGATGCTTCCCGCCAAATCAGCAATCTGGCGGAAGAGAAAAAGAATCTGAATAAAAAAGTCACCCTTGCCGCCCAGTTAGACGCTACCAATATCAACATACAGGCTGTCAACAAACGGGACAAAACAGCCAAGAAGGTGAAAGATGTAGTAAAATTCAAAATAGGATTCACAATCGTCAAGAATATAACTGCCGAGACAGGAGAACGTATTATCTACGTACGTATCACCAAACCGGACAATGATGTATTGACCAAAAATCCCGCAAATACCTTCCCATACGAGAACCGCGAACTGGGTTATTCCATCAAGAAGTACATTGAATACAACGGTGAAGAACAAAATATAACCGTATATTGGAACGTGGAAGAATACTTATATGCAGGTACTTACCGTGTAGATCTCTTCGCTGACGGAACACTTATCGGCTCGCAATCCTTTACATTGGACTAAAAAAGTTTAAATTATTTTGAGGTCTCACTGAAAGCCTATACATTTGCATCGTTGTTTATGCAATTATTGTTGCGTCACAAAACAACATTTTAATCACCTTAATAATGTATAGACACAATGAGAAAGTTCTTCTGTTTCACTTGGTTGGTATGTCTGACCTTCTCAGTCTGCGCACAAGAGGTTTTAAGCCTCGATAGTTGCCGTTCATTGGCAATTGCCAATAACAAAGAACTACTGATAAGCCAGGAGAAAATAAACTCTGCGCATTATCAGCGAAAGGCAGCATTTACCAATTACCTCCCCGATATTTCCGCCACCGGTGGATATATGCGCACCCAAAAAGAAATTTCACTATTGAGCGATGCCCAGAAAGGTGCGTTAGGTTCAATGGGAACTCAAGTAAGCGGTGCTATGCAAAATGGTATACAAGGTATACTGACGCAGCACCCCGAACTGACACAGAATCCGCAGTTCATGGCACTGATCCAGGCATTGGGCAACGTAGACATTGCTTCTCCTCTCAATGGTCTCGGAAACTCCCTCGTTGATGCATTCCGTACAGATACCCGCAACATGTACGCCGGCGCCCTGACGCTGACACAACCGCTGTACATGGGTGGGAAAATTCGCGCTTACAACAAGATTACCAAATATGCCGAAGAATTGGCACGCCAACAGCATGATAGTGGTTTGCAAGATGTAATCCTCAGTACCGACCAGGCTTATTGGCAAGTCGTATCGCTCGCCAGCAAAAAGAAGTTGGCAGAAGGTTATCTCAAATTATTGCAGAAACTGGAAAGCGATGTGGACAAGATGATTGCCGAAGGTGTCGCAACTAAAGCAGATGGTTTGTCGGTAAAGGTAAAAGTAAACGAAGCGGAAATGACACTCACCAAAGTGGAAGATGGGCTGAGTCTTTCCAGAATGTTACTATGCCAACTATGTGGTCTGGACCTCTCCTCTCCCATCATCCTGAAAGATGAAAAGGGAAATGACCTCAAGCCCGATCCGGTAGCTGCCAACGGCATTGATCTCAATACGGTTTATGCTACACGACCGGAAGTACGCAGCCTGGAACTTGCCACGGAAATCTACAAACAGAAAGTAAATGTCACCCGTTCAGAATACTTGCCATCATTAGCTTTGATGGGCAGCTACATGATGACCAATCCTTCTGTTTTCAACGGATTTGAAAAGAAATTCAAAGGTATGTGGAATGTCGGTGTAGTATTACAAGTACCCATCTGGCATTGGGGAGAAGGTATGTATAAGGTAAAAGCAGCCAAAGCAGAAGCCCGTATCGCCCAATATCAGTTGGATGACGCCAAAGAAAAGATTGAGCTTCAAGTCAACCAGTCGGTTTTCAAAGTGAATGAAGCTGCAAAGAAACTGATTATGGCAGAAAAGAATCTGGAAAAAGCGGACGAAAACCTCCGTTATGCTACACTCGGATTTGAAGAAGGCGTGATAGCTGCCAGCAACGTACTCGAAGCACACACAGCCTGGCTTTCTGCCCAATCCGAAAAGATAGATGCACAGATTGACGTAAAACTGACTGACATCTACCTGAAGAAAGCATTGGGACAATTAAATATTAAAAATTAAAAGGGTGAAAGCTCATAAATCATAAATCTGAAATCATAAATCATAAGATGGATACCAAATCACAAAACAGTAACATGCTACTAGCGTTCTTAACGCTGACAGGCGTCATTGCCATTGTAGCCGTAGTGGGTTTCTTCATGTTGCGCAAAGGACCGGAAATCGTACAAGGTCAAGCTGAAGTCACAGAGTATCGGGTATCGAGCAAAGTACCGGGACGAATTCTGGAATTCCGCGTAAAGGAAGGACAAAGTGTACAAGCCGGGGATACCCTCGCCATACTGGAAGCTCCGGATGTGTTAGCTAAGCTGGAACAGGCTCGGGCCGCAGAAGCTGCTGCTCAGGCACAGAATGAGAAAGCACTGAAAGGCGCCCGTCATGAACAGGTACAAGCTGCCTTTGAGATGTGGCAAAAAGCCAAAGCAGGACTTGAAATAGCCGAGAAATCTTACAAACGTGTGAAGAATCTTGCTGATCAGGGCGTGATGTCAGCCCAAAAGCTGGATGAGGTTACTGCACAGCGGGACGCTGCCGTCGCTACAGAAAAAGCCGCCAAAGCTCAATACGACATGGCAAAAAACGGTGCGGAACGAGAAGATAAAGCAGCAGCTGCCGCCTTGGTAGACCGTGCCAAAGGAGCCGTTGCAGAAGTAGAATCTTATATCAAAGAAACTTATCTTATAGCCCAGACAGCCGGAGAAGTTTCGGAAATCTTCCCCAAAGTAGGTGAATTGGTAGGAACCGGTGCACCGATCATGAACATAGCCATACTGGATGATATGTGGGTAACTTTTAATGTTCGGGAAGATTTGCTGCAAGGTCTGACAATGGAAACTGAATTCGAAGCTTTCGTTCCGGCATTGGATAAAAATATCCGCCTGAAAGTGAACTACATGAAGGATCTTGGTACTTATGCAGCCTGGAAGGCTACGAAAACAACCGGGCAATTTGATCTGAAGACTTTTGAGGTAAAAGCTTTACCACAGGAGAAAGTGGAAGGCTTACGTCCCGGAATGTCGGTGATACTGAAGAAGTGATTAACGGTTAGTGATTAGTGATAAGTATAAGGAATGGCACGAGATAAGAAATATATAGCTTTGTGGAACGTCATGAAACGGGAAAGCCGACGGCTCGTTTCCCGTCCGCTGTACCTGTTCTGCATGGTGATAGCGCCGTTGTTCTGCTACGTGTTCTTCACGACACTGATGGATTCGGGCTTACCGGTCAATATGCCTGTAGGGGTGGTGGATCAGGATATGACATCCACTTCACGCCAATTGATGCGAAACCTGGATGCATTTGAGCAGACCGCCATCGTAGCCCATTATCCTACTATCAACGAAGCACGTGCCGCCATGCAGAAAGGAGAAATCTACGGATTCTACTACATTCCGAAAGGTACCACTGCCAAGGCGCAATCTCAACGACAGCCTACCGTATCGTTCTATACCAACAACACGCTGCTTATCGCCGGTTCTCTGCTTTACAAAGATATGAAGATGATGAGCGAGTTGGCATCGGGAGCCGCAGCACGCACCAGTTTGTATGCCAAAGGTGCTACGGAAGACCAGGCTATGGCATTCCTGCAACCCATCGTCATCGATACACATCCGCTGAACAATCCGTGGCTGAATTACTCCGTATATCTGTGTAACACATTTGCACCAGGTGTATTGATGCTGCTTATATTTATGATAACGGTTTACTCCATCGGCGTGGAAATAAAAGACCGTACCGCACGCGAATGGCTGCGCATGGGAAATAATTCCATCTATATCTCCCTTGCCGGAAAGCTGTTGCCGCATACGGCTATTTTCTTCCTGATGGGTATATTGTATAACGTATATCTATATGGCTTCCTGCACTTCCCCTGCAACAGTGGCATCATGCCGATGCTTCTTGCCACTCTCTGCCTTGTACTGGCTTCGCAAGGGATGGGTGTACTGATGATAGGTACATTGCCTACCCTGCGTCTGGGACTGAGTTTTGCATCCTTATGGGGAGTGCTTTCATTCTCTATGTGCGGCCTATCATTCCCTGCCATGGCAATGCATCCGGTTCTGCAAGGATTAGCCAATCTGTTCCCGCTGCGTCACTATTTCCTGATCTATGTAGATCAGGCCCTGAATGGTTATCCGATGATCTATTCATGGATAAACTATGTGGCGTTACTTATTTTTATGATGCTTCCTTTCTTTGTCGTACACCGGCTCAAAGAAGCGTTGATTTATTATAAATACGTGCCCTAATGAAACATCTGACGTTCAAACAGAAAGTAGTACAAGGTATCCACGACCTATTCTATATCTGGATACGGGAATTCCGCACGACCTTTCGCGATCAGGGTGTGCTCATCTTCTTTGTGCTTGTCCCGTTGGTGTATCCACTGATTTATGCTTTCATTTATACCAATGAAACCATACGGGAAGTACCTGCTGTGGTAGTGGATAACTCACGCAGTTCGTTAAGCCGCGAATACCTGCGCAAAGTGGACTCCAGTCCGGAAGTGAAGATTGTATCTTATTGCGCCGACATGGAAGAAGCCAAACTGATGCTGAAAGATCGTCTGGCTTATGGCATCATCTATATACCTGCTGAATTCAGTGAAGATATTGCACGGGGAAAGCAAACGCAGGTCAGTCTGTATTGCGATATGAGCGGATTGCTTTATTATAAATCTTTGCTGAACACCAATACCAGCGTGTCATTGGATATGAATGCAGACATCAAAATGCAACGTGCCGGCAATACCACCAACCGCCAGGATGAGATTACCGCCTATCCGATAAAATATGAAGATGTTACCTTATTCAACCCTGCAAATGGTTTTGCGGCTTTCCTGATACCTGCGGTATTGATACTGATTATTCAGCAAACCTTGCTGCTGGGTATCGGACTTTCTGCCGGAACAGCCCGCGAACAGAATCGTTTCAAAGATTTAGTTCCTATCAACCGCCACTACAACGGCACATTACGTATCGTGCTGGGTAAAGGTTTAAGTTACTTCATGGTGTATGCACTTGTATCCGTATATGTGCTCTGTGTAGTGCCACGTCTGTTCAGTCTCATCCAGATAGCTCAACCGGGTGTACTGACCCTCTTTATGTTGCCTTATCTGGCAGCATGTATATTCTTTGCCATGACAGCTTCTATTGCCATACGCAACCGTGAAACCTGCATGTTGATATTCGTCTTCACATCCGTACCTTTATTGTTCCTTTCAGGTGTTTCCTGGCCGGGAGCCGCCATGCCGGATTTCTGGAGATACTTCTCTTATATCTTCCCGTCCACTTTCGGCATCAATGGCTATGTACGTATCAATAGCATGGGAGCTACACTGGGCGAAGTTGCCTTTGAATACCGTGCATTATGGATACAGGCAGGCATCTACTTCCTGACTACTTGCTGGGTATATCGCTGGCAGATTATCCAAAGCAGGAAACATGTGATTGAAAAATACAAAGAATACAAGAACAAATAACATACTGTAGTGTCACCTTTCATGGTAACTCTGTTTACCCCACACGGTAACTCTGTTTACATACCGAGGTAAAGGCCGTTACATGCCGAGGTAAAAGCCGTTACATACCGAGGTAAAGGTCGTTACATACGGCAGTAAATGCTTTTACATCCTGCGGCAAACAATCGGTAAATGCAACGCATTGGTAATTAGAATACTAACTCATCCATAGCAGTTGGTTTGGGTCCCATATCGAATTCCAGTACCCCACCCTTCACAATCTCATTATGCGTTATCCACAAACGGTTCAATTTCTTACCGTTCAATGATACCGACTGAATATAAATGTTCTGAGGCGAGTTATTATGCGCTATGATTTTGAAATTCTTACCGGAGTAAAAATGTGTATCCAGGTTTATCTCTACGCTTTCGAAGACAGGGCTGGTAATCTCATAACGGGGATTTCCCGGACAAACCGGATGAATGCCCATAGCCGCCAATACATACCACGCCGACATCTGCCCTACATCTTCGTTTCCGCACAATCCCAGAACATCGTCACCATAAGCTTTATCACAAATCTTTCTCGTCCACTTCTGTGTCAGCCACGGGCAAGAAGAGTAGTTGAAAAGGAATGGTACATGATGGTTCGGTTCATTAGGATGATTATAATAATCATTCCACAAAAAATCTTCCGGAACATTGGCAAAGAACTCTTCCAGTTCCGCATCAAACTTCTTTTGTCCTCCCATCAGAGCTTTCATTCCGTCAATGTCATGAGGGACAAACCAGCCTTGCTGGAAAGGATTACTTTCCGTAGTACCCTGATCCTGTGCCGTGCGGCCTCGCCAAGGCAACCAGCCTCCACCCTTCATGCGGGCACGAAACCACTGCACGCTGTCACACCACACATTCCGGTAAGCTTTGGCACGCTTTTCATATTCAGCAGCTTCTTTCTTTTTGCCCAAGGAACCCATGAGTTGTCCTAAGCACCAATCCGTATAAGCATACTCCAATGTATGGGAAAGACTGCCGGGAGTATATCCCAGTTCTCCATTACCAAACTGCTTCTGTGTATTCTCAGCATACTCAACGGCTTTCTGTACATCATACTCCCGGATCCCCTTCTCATAGGCATCCGCCAGCACCGAGATAGCGGGATTTCCCAACATACAGCCGGAATATGCATTCACTACTTCCCAACGCGGGAAATACTCCTTCCCACTTAATTGGGCAATCTGGATCAAAGAGTTTATCTCATCATTCACCAATCGGGGATTAATCAATGTTTGCAATGGGAACTGACTACGGAATACATCCCAACCGCTAAATACAGTACGATAAGTAAAATTCTCCGTCTGGTGGATCTTCTTATCCGCACCTACATAGCGGCCGTCACAATCGGAGAAGCAACGTGGATCGATCATTGTATGATACAAAGAGGTATAAAAGATAGTCTTATCCCTTTCACTTCCCTCAACCTTTACCGAAGAGAGTGCCTGATTCCACAGATTACGTGTATTTTCTTTTACCCGCTCAAAATTCCAGTCCGGAATATCCTGTTCCAGATTGCGCTGGGCACCTTCCATGCTGACAAACGATATACCACACTTCAGTTGCACCTGTTCGTCTTTCCGGGTAGGAAACTCTGTATAAAAGCCCAAGTGATTTCCCTGTGCCTTCCCGGGAGCAGATATGATCCGAGCATCCTTAATATAATTGAAATAGGCCAGATTATCATTGGCATCATTCTTTCTGCTGACACCCTCAGGAATAGAAGCACTCCAAACACCGTATTCCGTCAATGGGCGATCGAAACAGCAATAGAAGTAAACGGTATAATCAGATTTACCCGAGCCGTTTCCCCAACCTCCACAAGCAGGCGTGCATTTCATCCATCCCCGAATCGTATATTCGTCTACTTTTTCCACATATTGTTCATCAGATGTACCACCAATTCTACGGGCCAGATCAATCTGGATACGTGACTTTTCCGACTCCGGATATGTGAAACGCAGAATCCCTGAACGAGGAGCGGATGTCAGTTCCACCTTCACCTGATAATCTTGCAAGTATACCGAATAGTATCCGGCCTGTGTAATCTCCGTATCATGGGAATATCTGGAACGGTAACCTTCCTCCGGTTTATTTTCGGTTCCCTTGAATGTCCGTAATGGTCCGGTGGTAGGCATTACCAGAAAGTTTCCGAAATCACCATACCAGC
>USSR01000260.1 GCA_900557355.1 uncultured Bacteroides sp. | reverse complement strand
ATTCCATAAATTGATCCAAAGCATTTGTATTGGCCCACAATGGATTGTAAAGCAACTCATCATAAGAGATATGGCGTTTGGCAGCTCCTTGCAACAACAGACTTACATCAAAACCTTTCCAGCTTGCATTAAACGTCAAACCAAAATTTATCAAAGGACGGTCTCCTGTATTCGTCAAAGGATGTTCGTCCAATTCATTAATCCAACCATCACCGTTCCAATCCTCATAGTTATAATCACCGAGTACAGAACCACGTCCTATATAAATAGAATTGTAATAAATTTGATCCCATGAAGTAAAACGTTCGCCGGCCCCATATCCCCACCAAAGATCTGTAAAACGATCGTTTGAATTTTGTTTCCAATTCAAATAAGAATTACCTTTCCGCGCACCTTCCACATGTTTATTTTCTGAACGGGCATACGCAAAATTTCCTTTTATCTCATAACTGAACTCATTGATGGTATTACGGTGACTTATTTCTATTTCATATCCACGGGTCATATCTCCATTCAGATTCTCTTGTGGCAATGCGGCTCCCACTACTCCCGGAAGACTCGCTGCCCGAGTGGTCAGTAGTCCATCACGATCACGTCGGAAATAATCAACAGTCAATCCCAATAAGCCATCCCATGCTTCCAAATCAAAACCTATATCAAAAGTTTTAGCTTCAATCCATGAGATGCTTTGATTAGCCAATCCCTTTGTTGCAGAAGCATTGACAAATGAGCCATCAAAAATGGCACCGCCCGGCATCGCATATGCTGCCCCACCTACCGGATACGTATAACCATTAAGGAACTGATACGCTAAAGCACCATCGTCTCCCATCTTACCCCAAGAAGCACGTATTTTAAGGTTATTAATGAAATTCAAAAAAGATTCTTTCCAGAACTTTTCTTCAGAGACACGCCATCCCCCTGACACTGAAGGAAACATAGCCCAACGTGAATTTGCAGGGAATTTTGAAGAACCTTCATAACGGAAAGCAAATTCAATAAGATATCTGGACTTATAATCGTAAGCTACACGCCCTACCAATGCTTGATTGGCATTATCAAACAAGGCAGAAGCAGCAGTACTCTGTCCAAATTGCTGGTTATCAGCATTTCCGGCAAATACTTGATCTATAGGAATAGAAAGTTCCTTTTTACCATTAAAGTTATCCCCCTTATAAGTCGATTCCTCAAACAGCAGCATCGCATCAATATTATGCCCATTAAACTCACGAGAGTAATTAGCTTGTACTTGCCATAAAGTATTATCTTTTGAATAGAATGTACGACCTACTTTAGGAGGATCATTACGTGTCCATACCTGATCATCTCGATATGATTTCCAAGTATTTTCAAACTCCTTATTGTCATTCATTATATAATCGTAACTATACAACCCCTTTAGTTTCAATCCTTCTACCCAAGGTACATCATAACTCAATGAAAAACTTGACTGAAACCATTTGCTCTTATAAGTTTTATATCCTACAGCATCCTTATCCATCATCGCCACCGGATTCATCAAAGTAGAGTTTGAAGGCTGGGTAAAACCGCCATTCTCCTGATAAATGGGATCCATCGGCTGCATCAACCAAAGACCACGAATAATATCATAAGCACCATAATGCGGCGTATTACGCTCATCCATCAAACCTGAAAGATTAACATCCAATTTCAGATTCTTAGTAATATTGGCAGAAAGATTACTACGCATTGTCCATTTATCGTAATTCATATCATCTGTCTGCAAGAAACTTTGTTGCGCTTGATAGCCAACACTCGCATAATAATTTACACGTTCCGTCCCACCTGAAATATTGATGGAATGTTGTGTCTGAGGCGCAGAACCACGTAATACTGCTGATTTCCAATCTGTAGTCTGCGCAGCAGCTATTTCTTCATCAGAATAAGAAGCTCCTCCACCATCTACATTATGACGTCCCTTTTCATTAGCCAATGTCATCCATTCTTGTGAAGTAACCAAGTCTGGGAAATTGGAAGGCATTTGCCAAGTAAAGCTACCCGAATAATTAATTTCCGGTTTCCCTTGCGCACCTTTTTTGGTGGTAATAAGAATCACGCCATTGGCAGCACGCACACCATAGATAGAAGCAGAGGCATCCTTCAAAACAGAAATACTCTCAACATCTTCCGGATCAACGCGTGCCATATTATCGCGAGGAATACCATCAATTATCACCAATGGATTCCCCAGTCCACGAATATCCATCGATGTATTGAAAGCTCCCGGCTCACTTGAATTTTGAACCACACGTAAACCGGCAATCTTACCAGTCAGCATATTCTGTAAACTTTCATTTTTTGTAGAAACAATGTCCTTCGTGTTTACGGCAGATACAGCACCGGTCAATGTCTGTTTCTTTTTCACTCCATAGCCTACCACTACCAGTTCATCAATCAAAACATTGTCACTTTGAAGGATGACATTATAAACCTTCTGTTCTGCCTTGATGGCAATCGTCTGTGACTTATATCCGATAAAACTTACTTTAATCGACGAATTTGGCGTCACCTCTAAAGAAAAGTTTCCATCAACGTCCGTCACACATCCATTTTTTGTCTTGGTATCAATGACAGTGGCGCCAATCACCAGCTCACCGGTGTTGTCCTTTACTGTACCCGATACCTTAAAAGAGTTCCCTTGTGCATACAACGTCACTGTCATGAACGACACCATTGCACACAACCAAACCTTTAAAAGATTCTGTACCACTAACTTTTTCATACTTATTAAATTTAAAATTGCAATTTGATGATTATTCTATTATTACTTTCAACATGATATATTCATAAGGCTTCATCCAAAACATCTCGTCATTAAAAGATCTTAAGGCCTTCTGACGATAATCACATACACTTACTTCACGCGGCCTTATACTACCCCAAACAAATGATGAACAAACACTCTGCTTACCCATATTGTGCAGGCAGACAATATACCCCTTTCCATCGTCAGCAGGTTTGATACTGGATAATGCAATACGATGGCGTCCTTTCAACCGAAACAACTGCTCTATATTCTGAGAAGAACGACTGGCTACAGCCACCAATTCCATCTCGCGTTCAGCTCCTCGCTGTTTCAATTTCAGGTCAAGCGGATTACAAGGCTGCAAAGAATAGCGAAACTTCGCTGTGCCTCCTTGTGATGCTTTATAATTAGTCCTCCATGTATTCGTCATTACCCATGAATAGACAATCGGCGATATCTTGGCAGACTGCCACCAGCCATATCCATGACGGGGATTCAGGCGATAATCAAGCCCTGAGGGCGAACCCAGTTCAACAAAAGGCGCATCAACGGTGGTCAGGCAGACTGCATGCTCCAAATCTCCCACAGCCAATCCGTTTTGCAATGAATAATAATGTTTGTTTACTCCCTCCAGTTGCTCACGCTCAGGATGAATTTCACTCATGGCAAGATCCATTGTAATTTCAGGTTGCTGAATATTGAACGGAAAAACAAAACGCACATTTTCAAAATCTAAAATATCCTGCTTATCCAACGTATTACAAATATCTACCCTATCTATCCCTTTGTAAACTGTCACATCACGCCATAAAGTATTACATCCTGGAGCTTTAGACTCTATACGCAGTGTAGCAGCAACCGCTCCATCATCCAACACTCTTATATTTAATATCTGTTCGATTCCCTGTGGGTCAGAAGCATATCTTCCAGTATATAAATAATCATATAAACCGCTATTCGAAGCATATTCATAAGAGTCACCAACTCTTTTGAAAGAACTAATTGTACCTTTCACCTCATCAATTTCAACGCGTACAATTCCATTATTTAATATTTTATTCTCTGCAATCATGGAAACGAAACGTCTTGAACTCTTTTTCTTCGAGACGATTTGATATACCTCAGAAGAAAGTGCTGGTATATTTTCAGCTACAAAAGCCCAACGGCCATCATACAGACGCTGTGTCTCTACTTTTTCACCAGTCCTGGTTATCAATTCTTTTTCATTCAAATTGACCATTGAATCCAAAAACACTACATCCGTACGATTCCAAAGATTTGTATTCAGCACATGTACAAAATCCCCACCTTTGTCGACATGCAATGGGCTTAAAGCCTGTTTATATAATATTTGAGACTGATTACTTGCATTATCAGCATAAGCTTTTTTCCCTTCCCACAAATCTTTTGTAAATTTAGAATGTGGGTCAGTTCCACTAGCAGAAGCCCCCCAAGTGTGCTCAGAAAACAGTATCACATTTTTCCATGCTTCTTTAAAAGCTTTATCTGGGAAAGCGTCTGTTTTATGAAGCATGCTCCAAATAGTTTCAGTCTGTGCCAAGCGTGCAGCAGTAGTACGATTCATTGCTGTCTCACAAGCAGTAGAAGCCGCTCCGTCTTCCCAAGTGGGAGTCATGTCACCAGCAAAGACGGGTAATTCAGCGCCATATTGTTCTTCGAATTTCATAAAGAACTCACGGGCAGTTGATATACGGAATTGAGGAGACTCATAACGTTCATTCCACTCACGGATTACATCAGACATTGATTGATCGGGAGGGCCGTTATCACCATGAACTGTATAACGTAAATAACAAGTTTGATATGGAAACTCCTCAGTTTCTAATTCTGTTAAATAGTCCCAGATTGGCTCAAGTCCACAAACTCCGATACGGTTAGCCAACCAGCCATGAAACCATGAGTAACCGCGCCCTGCCTGCCATACAAGTACTTTATCAGTACCTGATTGAGATTGCCAATAAAAAGGTCTATCACCCCATCTGACATGTAAAGCAGCAGCACGATCATTTCCTATCCTCCCATAAAAAGGTACATAATTCGGTCCGGGTGAATAATATTTCACTCCATTCTTAGCCATTGCAGTGACCAATCCCCAAGCTTGCCCAGGCACATCACTCATCATTGCAGTATTCAGCTCCACTCCCACTTCATCACTAATCCAATGTGCATCATCAAAAATATGCATCAATTCTTCTTGTCGGCTAATCCCAGTCAAAATACTTCCCAAAGACATATCAACATTAATAATACCATCGCGAATGGCCTGCTTCAAACGTTCAGCCTTTTCAGTTGCTGCATATTTTTTCAAATATGCAGCAACTGCCCATGTAGCCTCCGTATTCCAACAGTAACGTGAACCTTCCGGATATTCTTTAGTACGCTCAGCTAAATCGAGTGCGCGTTCCAAATTACGCCATTGAAGTTTCATCACATCATCCTGGCGATGTGTATATCCGATATCCAAATGAGAATGCGGAAAAAAGCAAACAGTCCACTTTCTTGCTCCCGGCACTTCATATTTACGTTTCACACAACCTTGACGGCTATTCACCTTTATCTCCAAAGAAGAGGTCTCTTCCATATATCCAGCAGGGAAATATCCTTTGTACTCATCCACCCCAGTCTTTGAAGCCTCTATTTCAGCATTCCATATTTTATCACCTAATTGACACGTTAAGGTAGCCCCAGCATACAATGGAGTATTAAAACGTAATAAGAATTCTCGTTTAGGACCTTCAGCACTCTTTAGATAACCTTGCCCAGCCACAAAAGAAATATCATCAAGCTTTCCCAATGATTGTACTGAAACCACTGTTTTTTTATAAAAACGAATTTCGCTCAGACCATAGTAATCCACATTCTGGTGCATATCAGCAGCTTCCTGCATCACAACCGGATTCTTACGGTCATAATGATTACCTTCTCCATCCAACGCAGCCGTAAAGCATATATAACGTGCTCTTATACCTTTAGTATCCAAAGAAAAATCCACGGATCCAGGATTACGTCCTACCGATTCAGGAATTAAATAATATTCCAAATCACCATTCTTTAGTAATTGCCATTTATTCCCATCCTCTGAGTACTCTATATATACCTTATTGAGTCCACGCCGAGTATGCTCATTCTGATTATAGTTCCATATCTGAATCAAATCTACTTCAGGACATTTTCTACTTTTACCAAAATCACACAAAAACCAGACAACTCCTTCATGAGTAGACTTATTGTAACGAACTGGCTTTTTAGAAACTTCAGACAACCACATGCCATGTCCCAGGTTATTAGCCACATGATAGCACCCCTGCATTCCATCTCCATTAACTACGGAACAAACAGTTCCTTTATTCAATTCGCTGCTGGCAGATACTTTAATTAAGCTCTCATCCAACTGTTTATACACAACAATACGTTGTGCATATCCGGTAATGAACATCATTAATAACAAAATAACGGTAATGATTTTTTTCATTCCACAAAATATTAGTTTTTAATAAAACTGCTAAACATATAAAGTAGTCTCAACAAAAACAAACCTCATTATATGTATGAACATATAGATGCAGCAAATATATATAATAAATTCAAAAAGCAAAAGTAAAACAAAGTTTTTTTTATAAAAAAATGAGATGTAATAAATTAAAAGTCAAACTAAACTTAAATTAATTTATCACTAAATTATTTATAAAAGAATACATATCAAAACTCAAATAATTAATAATTAACTAATTACGTTTAAAAACATCTTTAACTACAATATTAAAAAACAAACATTTCAAAGAATAATGTCCCAGCAAAGCCCGTATTTATCGAAATGATTACATAATACACATTAATGTTCATACATTAATTATAAGGTATAAATTATATTTTCATTAAATCATCATACCAAAGAAACCATACAACACAAAAAAAGCGTCTTCGTTTTCGAAGACGCTTAAAAAATAAAAATGATGATGTATTAATAGTATCAAAAAACAAATCACTTTACACAAGAAGTTACTTTTATACCAAAAGCGCAATACATTAGATATAATACGCAGGCCAACGTCACCACAACACCACCGATAATACCTACAGTACCGATGGCAAAACCGATAACTACCGGCAACCGCTGTAATCATCAGACCGGAAATCTGATTTGCCTTCTCCGGACGCGCCTGCAAAGCCATTGAATAAATAATAGAGAAAACTGATGAAGCAAAAAAGCCTACTGCACCAATACAAACTATATTCACCACATCCTTTTCCACTCCTATTAAAACTAGCAGCGAAACAACACAAGCTACAATATTTATACGAAAGTACCTCATTTCTGCAATACGGGTCAATAAGAACGCCCCTAACAAAGCGCCAATCGTACGACTGAGGAAATAGACTTGAGGAGCAAATTTTACTTGCTCATCAGACCATCCAAAACGGATAGACATAAGTTTCGAACTAATAAAGTTTGTCGCCACATCCACGCCTACAATAAAGAAAATTCCTAAAAACAGTAATAGAATAGTCCGGTCTTTCAGCAAAGCAAACGTATTCCTCATGGAAAGATCACTGTTCGACACAACATTTCTTTCCCGTTCAATAGGGGTTGCAATCAGCCAAACTGTCGACAATAAAGTGATGAAGCCAAGAATGGGGAAGCAATAATACCATTTATCCCCCCCCCAATAATGGACAGCCAGCAATACAATCTCCGGGCCGACCAAAGAAGAAGCCGCTTTTATTACCTGCCCAACTGTCAAACTACTTGTCAGGAAAGCTTTGTTAGTTATAACATTATTAAGCAACGGATTTAAAGAAACTTGTAAAATAGCATTTCCTATACCCAACAAGGCATAAGCCACCATGCAAGTTACACCATCATACGCCAATAATGGCAGAATCATACCTACAATTGTAATCACCATACTAACAAGTACGGTATTCTTACGTCCCCATTTATTCATCCGATTACCTATCGGAATTCCTAAAAACAAGAACCAAACAAACGCCATTGAAGGTACAAACCCGGTCATCATAGGTGACCAGTTAAAACTACGCTGAACATAGTCTGATGAAATACCGACAATATCACAGAAGCCCATCACAAAGAAACCGAAAAGTACCGGAAAGGCTGTCATTATAGAGTTTTGTTTTTTCATTTTCATGGATTTTTATATAAAATGTCTATTCTGTCACTCCCACGTCTTTACGCAGTTTTTCCAATTGAACAGTCAGTGCTTCCCGTACTTTTACATACTTCGGGTTATCATATACATTATTGACCTCCATCACATCTTTTTTCAAATCATACAATTCCCAAAAGTCAATAGCTTCATCATTCCCACTACCCTCTCCATACCAATGAATCAATTTGTAGCGTTTAGTGCGAATGCCATCATGTTTGCGTACACTACCCACTGCCGGATAATCGTAAAAATGATAGTATAACTCATTTCGCCAATTTTCCGCCTTTCCATTTTTAAACAACGGTAATAAAGAGCGCCCAGACATCTCTTTCGGCACCTCCACTCCTGCAAGGCTCAGGAAAGTCGGTGCCAAATCAATATTCTGCACCAGCTCTTTGCATACCGAATGTTTCTTGACTAAAGAAGGGCACGAAATAATCAGAGGTGTACGGAAAGACTCCTCATACATAAAGCGCTTGTCATACAGTCCATGCTCTCCCAACAGAAAACCTTGATCAGAGGTATAAACTATCACTGTATTATCCAGAACTCCTTTTTCTTCCAAATAATCAAGCAAACGGCCCACTTGTTCATCTACCGAACGGATAGTCCGACAATACTCTTTTACATACCGTTGATATTTCCACCGAAGCAAATCCTTTCCAACCGGAGGATTTTTCAAGAATTCTTCATTTTTCTTGTCATAAATAGCTTCCCATGTGGCACGCTGTTCGCTATCCATCTCAGCCATTGCCATCAGCCAACTGTCTCTAATATATTGCAATGTAGGTTCGTTCTTCAATTCTCTCACCTTAAAATCGAACGCATACCCCATGTGCCGATCAATTGTCAGCTCCTGAGTTTTCATCTGCGGACCACGTGTC
>USSR01000259.1 GCA_900557355.1 uncultured Bacteroides sp. | reverse complement strand
GGAAACAGTTCAAATGAAAAAGACTTGCAAACGTGCAGTATTCAGATTCAATAGGTAATACCGTTTCATATATAATTTGAGGCTAAGTTGAACTTAGGCTACATTGAGAATTTATAAAAAATGGCTTTTATTGTCAGGCCAAGAGTTAGGGCTTCATAAAGTGATTGTTTTCAAGCTATTACCCACTGACAATAGAAACTGACAATAGGCTGACAATAAAGATTTCCGTCTTTTATTGTCAGCCTATTATTGTTTAAAACTACACTATGCAACTATTATCCCTTATTTACCAAGCCTGCATTATTCCGCTAAGATACCGTTATTGTTCAACCAGGGTGCCGCTATTGTTCCACTAAAGCACCGATCTTGCTAATTCTCCACGGCCGTGACGAGATCTCTCCACGGCTGTGGTAGGATCTTCCCACGGCCGTGAGAAGATGTTACCACGACCGTGGGAAGGTAAAGATAACGGCACCTTTGCCCAACTATGCAGGCACACTAACTCAACTATACAGGCACACTAACCAAACGATACAGACATACTTACTCAACTGTACAGGCATATTAATGCAACTACATCAAAACCTTGAAACAATAATTCCAAGATGCCAGCATAACTATATCGGTATATTAATAAAGATATGAGAGTATCAATGAACGATATAGGCATATTGATATAGCCTCATCAGCCTATCAATGCTATAATGTACGAATGGACAGACTTGTATCCTTACTTGCCAAACAATAAAAAACAGGCTGACAATAGAATACTTAATTCTTATTGTCAGCCTATTGTCAGCTTCTATTGTCAGCTTCTATTGTCAGCATGTATTATACTGTAATTCATTTCTTTAACTGCCGCTCTGACAGATTGACAATAAAAACAGTATAAAAACAGATGATACAGTTAGTTCTTGGTCAGCAACCGCTTCTCCGAAATCGTTCCCAACTCTTTTCCGTTAATGGTGATATCCGTCGTATTTTCTATCTGTATCATAGATTGATCGGGAGTGTCAATTTCCACATTCTCAATGTTGAGCTTTGCCACTTTATTCACTACAATACCCTCTTTAGCACCTGTAACCACCATATTCTTGATGGAAATATTCTCAATCGGCATTTCGGGAAGTCCGTTCAGATAAGCTGCCCGTCCTGCTCCCCTGCAAAACACATCCGAGATATAGATGTTTCTGAAAGCAGGCGTCTCCTCACTCACACTCGGAACCGGTTCACCGGGAGCACTTTTGACCGCGTAATACAAGTCGGCAATCAAAGCATCATTAGGAATATCAATCATATTTATATTATTGATATAAATATTCTCCACAACACCACCGCGTCCACGGGCACTTTTAAACCGTAAGCCGACATCCGTACCGATAAAAGAACATTCAGACACATACACATTCTTCACACCACCGGACATCTCACTGCCAATCACGAATCCGCCATGCCCATGTAAAACGGTGTTGTTTCTCACAATCACATTCTCACAAGGTTCGCCCCTTCTGCGGCCATCCTCGTCTTTGCCCGACTTCAGACAGATAGCATCATCCCCCGCATCAAAAAAACAGTTGGCAATCAATACATTCTTGCATGATTCCACATCCAGCGCGTCACCGTTTTGCGAATACCAGGGATTGAATACTTTTACATCATTCAATATCAAAGATTCGCACGACAAGGGATGCAGACACCAACTCGGAGAGTTTTTGAAGGTCACACCTTCCAGAAGAATCTTTTTGCTCTTCACGATACTTAGCAATACGGGACGCAACCAACTCTTCATATCTTCCCATTCTTCACTCGTGATTTCAGTCCGTTTA
Source organism: uncultured Bacteroides sp. (assembly GCA_900557355.1). Taxonomy (GTDB): domain Bacteria; phylum Bacteroidota; class Bacteroidia; order Bacteroidales; family Bacteroidaceae; genus Bacteroides. Next base: position 7,055 of record USSR01000259.1, on the reverse strand, counting down.
TCTTCGCTGCCGGCCATGAGAACAGAGGCTTTCAGCGCTCCTTCATTAGGATACCACACCTTTCCGTTCTCATCCACCTTGCCGCCGGAGTTCACCAGATTCTTCCATTGCCTGTCCGTCATCTTATCCTTCTTCACAGGACGCCATCTATCCCCCGCCCCATCAAAAACACCATAACCGGTGATGGCTATGTTCTCCGCATTCATTGCCGAGATAGGCGACTGGCAACGTTTGACATCCAGTCCCTCAAACGAAGTGGTGATGATCGGATATAATGAAGTATCACTACTAAATACAATCAACGCATTCTTTTCCGCATGCAAATTGACGTTACTCTGCAAAACAATAGGTCCTGTCAACCACAAGCCTTCCGGAATGACTACCTTGCCACCTCCCTTATCATGCACCGCTTTGATTGCATTATTAATAGCCTCCGTATTCAACGTCACGCCATTACTTTTTGCTCCGAAATCGCAAATATTCACCTGATAATCGGGGAAGACGGGACGCTCTATGGCGGGCATGGAGAAAGGAAGGTCTTTATATAAATCTTCCATTTCTATCGTTTTATCCTCCGAGTCTGAATATGCCTGACAAGATGCCAATAACAAGAGTCCCACCAGCATTACTCTGAAATCCTTTTTCAAAAATCTATTCATACTTATCTTTATTATGTATCAAAACCTATTGAAATATACTATTTATTTTCAACGGGAAAGAATCGCCTTATTTCCCAAAGAACCATACTGATTCACAGCACAAACCTGCAATATCATCACCGGATATTGAGGAAGAGTTAGATACATTCCACGTGTCATACCTACTACCCTGTCCCCACTGAAAACAATATACCCCGTCGCATCCTTCACACTTTTCCACTCCAGTCTCCGGTCCTTTATTTTAAGCCCCTCGGGAGCAGGAAGTTTTTTCATCATCATACGGGGATTCCACTGATCTGTTCCGGGAATTATATTCTCATAAGTATAAGTAGCAGCCTCTTCTGCCGTTATCACCGCACGACTGGTTCCTTTCGGAGCATTTTCACCACGTCCCTCATATTCCGTCTTACGCTGATCCAGTTGCAGGACATTACCCGCGGCATCCCGACTGTTATATTCGGCAAACAAAGTAGGGATCGCACCCATATTTGCCCAACCTTCAGGAGAAATGGGAATGTTCATAGTAGTGTGAATATAAACCGTTTTTGGCGAATTATGCCACGGACGTCCCAGTTTCACCCCCCACTTCTTAACATTAGCCGCCGCTTCGTTACCATCTATCGTGCAGTCTCTGAAAACATACCCCCATTTCGCTTCCTTATGACAAGGAGCTACAATAATAGCACCGCTACGAGTATTATAGAAAGTACAATTTTCCGCCAATACATTTCCTCCGCCATAGAAATAATCTACCGCTCCTTCAATCCAACAATCTTTGACGTAATGTCGTGCAGTATCATTGCCTGTAGTCATCCATGTATCCTGAAAAGAACGGAAGTTACAATTATTAAATGCGATACGATCCGCCTGACTGCTCATTGCCAAAGCTTGCGGCCCTTTCTGGCTATCCACTCCCCAGTCGTTAACATAAGAGATGTTTTCCGAATAGAAATCAGACGCTTCAATCTTCACTACACTACCATCGTATTTATAGACATCCGATTCCGGATTATGAACAGAATATCTCCAATAGTCGATATCTGTCGAAGTAGCCTCTGGTTTGCCACCCACATTCAGACTGTGGTGAATGATGGTTTTATCTTTGTCCTGTCCTATCAAATGAATGAATGTTTTTGTCTTTGGTATAAATAGGTACTCTCGATAAGACCCATTCTTCACAAATATGCACCAAGGTGTTTTTGAATTTTCGGGTGCGGCATTTACAGCCTCTTGCACCGTTCTGTAATCACCACTGCCATCTCTTGCCACTACAGCCTGAAAAGGAGAATTACTTTCACCGGAATGATTCCTATCTATAAGCCCCCTCCCATCAGCACCCCAGACTGGGGAACACAAGGAGAACAGCAAGATGACTCCCTGTAAAATGCATTGTATCTTCTTCATACTTCAATTGTGTAAATTTTATATAGAGGAAAAAACAGCCCCCGGTTTCTTTTCCCAAGGGCCATTTGTTTTCAGAAAAACGATTACCTGTTCATAACCAGTATGGTCCTGACAATGATCCGGTTATGGAATCCAACGAGTATCACCGGAACGATTAGTGACAATCGGAGAATTCGAATCCTTGATTGTCAGATCGCCCTTTTCCGGGTCAACAAACAGTTCGGCAGCAGTCATATCCAAATCGGTTGCATTGATCTTACTACCACCCAACGCATAATCTTTCGTTGTATAATTGTTAGAGAAGCTAGTGGTAGTATTGGCACCGATTGAATAAATTTCACCACACGGTGAAGCCAAGACTACTCCTTCCAACACCAATTCCGAACCAACAGCAGACTGTATATTAATCATACGCTGATTGCGACAGAAGCTGTAGAAGGTTACATTTTTATATTCCAGATGAATAGGTTTGTCCAGATTGGGCGCATAGAAGATGTTACCCCAGCCCCAGCCGTCTGTACTGTTGTTATCTCTACTAAATGTGCAGTTCCTGAAAATAACTCTTTCCAGATGATCATAAGAGTTACCTTCCTTATCGGTCGATCCAAGATGGAACGTACCGTATGCACCTGTCTGCCAACCGCATTGTTCAAACTTGCAGCCTTCCATTTCGAAGTTCATCAGATGTTTATTGTTAGCTCCCTGATGACGCCAGAATCCACGTCCGAATCCATAGAAGTCGCAATTAACGAAACTGATATTCTCCAGCGTGTATGCATTACCACTATTAAAGAAATAACTGTTCAATATCTCCTGCCGGAATTCAACATTTACAAACTCTATACCGGAAATATAAGATCCGGCAACCACATTCCATGAAGATTCCATAGTGACAATAGGCTTAATGCCTTCCGTGCTACCGACCAGACGGAAACCTTTCTTTATTGCAAATGGACTCAAACGATAAGAAGAGCCAGCCGGCAAGAAATATTCGGTACCCTCCGGAATCTCCGCATTATCATTATTATCAGTCAGAAGTTTCGTCAAATCATCATCCCAACCTACCGTAATAGATTCGGCAGCCGGTCCCGCTGTACGGAAAGTAGCCTGATTATAAGGTTTGTCATATTTCCTCGGCTTACTTGTATCGTAAATATTAACCGCATACAGTGTATTCTTATCCAGACCAGTCACTTCGGCACGTCCCTGTGCTTTTTCCTCTTCAGTCAGATAACGGGATACATTCGCTAAAGTTTTGTCCATCATCGGCATCACGCTGATACTGTCCACCGGATTCTGTACATCTACTTTCCAACGAATGATAGCAGAGTTTTCTGTTATCTCTGTTTTTGATACGTCTTCCAATAACTTCGCATATTCCGGTCTGGCCTCTGTAGAAGCATTCGTATAAGTCCATTGAGAATTATTGACTGCATTTGCCGCATTCGAACGCACACGAATATAGAACGTTGTTCCATAAGGGATATCGTCCAGAAAGACAAATGGTTCAGTTGTATCTACCGACATAAACAAACTTTTGTAATACGTATCCTGATGCAACTCTACCGTATAGGATGATGCATCATTTACTTTATACCACACCAAAGTAATAGAATTACTCTTCACCTCCGGTTTCTCCAATACGAATCTGGGCTGAAACAGATCGTCTATTTTGTTATATTGGTCGTCTTGGCAACTTGTGAAAAGCGCTCCCCACAACAAAGCAGGCAATAAGACTGTTGTCAATCTATATAGTAACTTCATCATAACATTCATTTTTACTGGTTAATATCCATAATAGTTTTGAATAGCCCCTCTATGGTCTGTAATTACTTGTGAAGGATAAGGACACAAATATCTCAACGGATCAGAAGGTTTCACACTCTTGTCGTTATTCAGATTGATAAATCCTCTGAAACTCCAGGAAATCTCTTTCAAGGTCTCAAATTGCTGCGTTTCCGAGTTCAGGACTCTCCATCCAATAGCGTATGCCAACGTTTGATAACCGGCAGGTTTACCCGTTCCGAATTCTTCTTTCTCAATGCCGACTATATCCAGAATGGTTCTGTCCGGATGTTCCGGATCAGGGACTGACTTATAATAAATATTTTCAGGTACTTTATCAATACCCGGTATATAGGTACCATTGGCAACCAACCCCCAATTAATCATTTCAAAATAGAGATTATAGATCACCTCACTGTACTTATTCCAACGGGCCAAGTCATATTTACGGATACTTTCACCCCCAAATTCCCATTTTCGTTCGTCCATGATTGCTTTGAAGAAATCGTCTTCACTATTCAGGCTTTCTACGTAAGATTCTACTTTCGAAGCCCACAAAGAAGAATCAAACGCACGCCGCCTTACCCTCTTCATCGCTTCCTTTGCATCATCACGCGGTCCGAACCGCTCGTTCACCGCTTCAGCATACATCAACAACACATCTGCAAACCTCATGCGTATGCTATTGATACCCGTTCCCGCACCACTGGAAGAGCCTAACGGAGACTTCATTTTAAGTTTCGACCATTTACCTACTCCCATGCCGGCGATTCCCATATCCATCTCCTGATTCAGGTTCTTATCGTATTTGTAAGGAGCACACGTAACGTCACGACGCAAATCATCCCCATCAAATGTAAACATATACGTACCACAATAATGCAGATAATTGCTGGCACTTCCGTACTCGTGCTTGTCACCGGCAATCGTTACACCTACATTATACCCGTAACGGCTGGTCACACTTTTCAGCATAGGGATAGCAAAAATCACATCGTCATTATTCGCCGTCGTCCAATTGCATTCATTGTACCAAAGTTCTTCGTAACTCTGTTTCAAATCATGCTTGTTTTCCTTGATTACTTTACCCAGATAGGTGATAGCGATATCATAATAATGCTCGAAATTGTCACCACGTTCCATATATCCCACGTTGTCCGGATTCTCTTTATCGGGACGTAAAGACCATCCTCCACGATACAAAGCCAGTTGTCCGATAAGTGCCTGGCAATATTCGCGGGAAGCACGCTCTACCCCGTAATCCAGATCGGCGGCATATTTCATCATCGGCTCTACATCAATCAACTCGTCAATCAGGTATTCCAGTATCTTGTTCCGTTCCGTCACACCGACTGAAAAGAAATCATCTGTGGATTTCGAAGGTTCGGTCACAAAGACGACATCTCCCCATGTACGAATCAAATCCAGATAAAGCATCGCACGAAGTGTTTTCACCTCTCCGTACATCTGTTGTATTTCAGTCGGTCCCTCCTCTTTTATCTGTAAGGAGAACAAAGAGGAATTTTCCATTTCATGCAGGAAGTCGTTCGCATAATTGATCACGGAATACATATTGTTCCATGTACTATTCAACGTATTCCAGTAGGGTTTGGAATCGAAACAACCGATATCCGCACCGGTGGCCGCTACGGTATTATTCTTAAAGGAAGACATTTCTACATCCGTATTCGTATTCAGGCTGTTGGCAAGCGTACTGCCATACATACCGTCTTCTGTCATTGCAGAATACATTTTAGTCATCAAGGCTTTGGCTTCCTCTTCTGAAGTAAAAACATATCCGGGGGTAAATCCTGAAGGAGGCTCCACATCCAGAAAGTCATTACAAGATGTGAAAGAGAGCATCGCGCAGGCTATGGTTGAATATAATAACTTCTTATTCATTGTTCTTTCATTTTAGTTAGTTTATTAAAAGGTCAATTGCACACCGAACGTGTATGTGCGGCTTCTCGGATATCTGTTATTATCGATATTCGGCGTTAATCCGGTAGCAATATCTACCTCCGGATCATAACCGCTATATCCGGTAATCGTAAAGAGGTTGTAACCTGACGCATAGAAACGTACTCTGCTCAAACCCACTTTATTGGTCCATGCACGTGGCAGTGTATAGCCGATAGTAGCCGTATTGAGACGCAGGAAAGAACCGTCTTCCACTGCATATGACATTGCAATGGGACGTCCGATAGAAGTCGGATTCCACATCGTCGCATTCTTATTAAACTCTGCAAGAATTTCCGGACTGTAACGAATTTCATTACCCATATCGTCAAAATTACGCCAACGCTTCGCAGCAGAAATATCCATACTGAAATTGTTGTAATTATTGCTTGCCCATGTAGTCATCATTACTTTATTAGCATTGAACACATCGAAATCATACATGAAATTAAAGAATGCACTTACATCAAAACCTTTAAAAGTTGCATTTAATCCAAATCCTCCCGAAAACTTCGGAGTAGTATTACCGATCACAGTACGGTCGTCATCCGTCAACGTATACGGGTTGGCACTATTTTCATCCACCGGAGTGAGTTTTTTAAATTTGGCATTACCCGGACGCGGGTCACCGGACAACGGGCTGGAGTTTACGACTCCGTCTTTCAATGTCCATGTTCTGGATTTTGAATCAAATGGCTTGAAATCATCCACTGTATAGAAACCGTCATTCACAAATCCATAGATCAAACCGGTAGTACCTCCTACGTAGGCACGATAATCATCTGAATTCAAGAGTTGAGAGCCAGCCCAGCCAGAAGAAAGCACCATTTCCTTTTCACCACTTGCCAGTTTGTCGATCTTGTTTTTATTACGACCGATATTAAACGTCGCGTTCAATGTAAAGTCCGGACGGTCCATGATATAACCGGTCAGAGACAACTCAACCCCTCGGTTTGAAGTCTGCCCCACATTCTCCATAAGATGTGTGTAGCCTGTATAGCCGGGAATAGTAGAAGAAAGCAGTAAGTCTTTCACCGTGTTCCAATAGAATTCCAATGATCCGCTTAACCGTTCTCTGAAAAAGCCGAAGTCAACGGCAAGGTTACGGGTAATGGTAGTCTCCCATTTTACATGGGGATTATACAGTTCTTTCGTGTTATAAAATTGATAATAGTACCGGCTCGTTTCTTCCCAACCCGCAGGCCGGCTGCTGCTGATACCATACAATTTCTGATAAATATCGGAAGA
>USSR01000258.1 GCA_900557355.1 uncultured Bacteroides sp. | reverse complement strand
GTCGGAAAGCGGGTTTTACATCTTTTCTTTTATCTTATTAACGCTGCAAAGATACGAATTGTTCACGATAAACATGTTTTAAAACATAAAATAATGCACTTTCTCCTCGTTTTTCTTTAGAAACGCCCGGTTTTGCTATATGCATATTACAAAAGTGTGACTAAAAATGGGATAAATGACCTATGTACGATCTATTAATAATTTGTATACCTTTGTAGCATCTTACACATAATCAACCCTTACAAACAGGAAGTCATAATGATAAATAAACTGTTGACACTTTTACGAAGCCCTTATCCATCATTGGTGAAGAGATGGAAAAGCGTGATAATACCTTCACTTATAGTGTTTCTGATCCTTTTTGTGTTGCAGCCTTTTGGCATTTCTATGATGGGAGGCTATAAATTCTGGGTAGTGTTAGGTTATGGAGTGGTTTCTTCATTGGCACTGAGTATCTCCACGTATTTGTTTCCTGCTTTGTTTCCCCGTTATCATAGTGAGAAGAACTGGACATTAGGCCGCGAATTGTTAGGAACGTTAGGAGCTTGTTTGCTGATTGCGATAGGTAACTGTTTCTATACGGCTTGGGTATTTGGTTCATTCCTACTGAGCTGGAAAGGATTTCTGATAAGTTTGGCTTGGGTGGCGGTTCTTGCTCCTTTCCCTATTGTCTTCTTTTTGATGTGGAATCGTAATTTGCAGCTGGTACGTAATCTGAAGGAGGCAACGGAGATCAACTACGCTCTTGCGAAAAGAGAGAATACCCAGAAGGAGAAGATTCGGACAAGGAATGAGGAACAGATAGGAGAGGGTGGAGCAGCAGAAGAAGAAACTTTTATGCAGTTGGTTTTCTCCGGCGGAACGAAAGAAATGCTGGAAGTGGATGCCCATACCTTATTTTATGTAGAAGCAGAAGGGAATTATATAAGAGTAGCTTACAGTAGTGCGGATAAGATGCAGCAAAAGTTAGTGCGGGCTACTATGAAGCAGGCAGAAGAAGCGGTTGCTGCCTGTTCGTTCATTGTCCGTTGTCACCGGGCCTTTCTGGTGAACATACGCACTGTGGTAAAAGTAGATGGAAACTCACAAGGATACCGTTTGAGACTGGAAGGATGTACGGAAGAAGTTCCGGTTTCCAGAGGCTATGCAAAAGAGATAAAAACGCTGATAGAAGGAGGTGCGGAAGGGTAGTCATTCGTCACAGAATAAAGAAAAATACAGCCATTCGTCACAGGAGGAGTGCTGTTTGTCACATATCCGGGCAGTCTGTCCCGGATATTTTTTTGCCTGAAAATCATAGTCTATGTTTGCTGACGGAAATCGTAAAGAACATAGATTAAATGAAAAGATTGATTCTACTTTTTAGTGTAAGTGTATTGCTGACGGTGCAGCACTTGGAGGCGCAGACAGCTGTGACGGATACCATTTTCTTGCAACTATACAATGACAGTGTAGATTTGAACGAAGTGGTAGTGAAAGGTAAAAGAACGCCTGTTGCCAACAGTCGTTGGAGTGATATGAGTCCAGTGGAACTGGTGACTGTGGGAGGTGCAAACGGTGATTTGTATCAGGCATTGCAGACACTGCCGGGCACGCAGGTACAAGGAGAAAGTGGCCGTCTGTTGGTGCGCGGCGGAAGTAGTGATGAAACACAGACATACATTGACGGAATGCACGTCTTGAATCCTTATACGGCTACAGGTATAAACTCACCGGCACGCGGACGTTATTCCACTTTTATGTTCAGTGGTGTCAATCTGGAATCGGGCGGGGCTCCGTTGGAATACGGGGATGCACTCTCGGCTGTGTTACCATTGGAGACAAAGGATAAGAGCCCTATCAATAAGTTAGGCATTAATGCCTCTACGGTAGGCTTCGGTGGGGGAGGTACACGGGCTTTCGATAAAGGTTCACTTTCGGTGAACCTGGATTATCAGGACTTATGTGTCTATGATCATATCTATTCAGGACGTACGGATTTTGAAGATCCCTACCGGATGATGACCGGATCGGCACAATTCCGCTATCATCCCGATGATGCTACACTTTTCAAGATTTATGGCGGTTATGATCATACTGACTTTTCCAATTATGAAGGCGCTGAACGTAGACTGTTCGATTTGAATGAGAATAATTTCTATCTCAATACAACTTTCCGTAAGCGTACTTCCGGTGGATGGAACTGGTTTGCAGGTGTAGCATTCTCTTTCTTTGAACAGAAGATAGGTAATGTATCACTTTCGACAGATCATTGGATGGAACAACAACAGGAACTTCATGCAAAGGCAAAAGTGTTCAAGCGTATTTCTCCGGCTTTTCGTCTGGATATGGGAGTGGAGAGTTTTATCCGCCGGTATGAGAATCGTTATCAATATCAGATGAAAGAGGCGGAGGGAATAGATAGCCATCATGAAATCAATCCGACGATCAGTGCAGGCTTTCTACCGGCGACTTACTATCCGGTGGAGCAATTGAAGGCGGAACTTTCTGTCCGCACAGAATATACTTCATTGAATGAAAAGGTGAATTTCTCACCCCGTCTGGCTGTTAATTACTATTTGGGAGATGTAGTACTCTCTGCTACGGCGGGACGATATACACAGTTGCCGGTTAGCAGATTGCTGGCTCAGGAGAACAAGTTGAAATCGGAATCATGCATTCAGTATAATCTGGGTGCGCAGTATGAGGGTGATGGACGCTTCTACAAGGCTGAACTTTATTATAAGAAATATGACCGTCTGGCATTGGTGGAAAAGGGAACGGTAGATGCAGCGGAAGTACTGACTTCCGGTGGTTATGGCTACAGTAAAGGTTTCGACTTATTCTTTAATGACCGTGTCCTGCTGAAGAATCTGGAATACCAACTTTCCTATACATATAATATTGCCAAGCGGAAGTTTCAGGAATATACGGAACTGACTACTCCGCAATATGCCACTCAGCACAATGCATCCCTAGTGCTGAAGTATTCCATTCCGCGAATCGGCACGATAGTCGGTCTGACGAACCGTTTCAGCAGTGGGCGTCCCTATCATAATCCGGATTTACCGGGCTTGATGAATGATCATGTGAAGCCTTATAACAGTCTTGATCTCGGACTGACATTCCTGCCCAGTAAGAAGGTGATTATCCATGCTTCTGCTAAAAATATCCTTTGTCGGAAAAATGAGTTTGGGCGGGTGAATAATAAAGCTATTCTGGCTTCAAACGATCATTTCTTCTATATCGGGGTGTTTATCACACTTGGGAAGAAGGCGGCTTATGATGTTTCTAATTTCTAATTTAATTAAAAAAAGGTCCGTGTTCGTCCGCCTAATCCGTGTCGTCCGCGTATCTATTTATAAACTCTTTAAAAACAATTCAAATGAAAGCAATGATTATTAGTTTCGTATGTGTTTTGACTTTTGCAACTCAAAGTCTGTCTGCACAAAATCTTACTCTGGAAGTACGTGGTATTGAAAATGTGACTGGTAAACTCTATGTCGCCATCTACAACTCTCAGGAGACATTCATGAAGAAGCCGCTTACTGGTTTTGCAGTAGAGGTGAAGGATAAAGTTGTGTCTATCCCCTGTAAAGGACTCCCGGCAGGAACTTATGCCTTCTCCATGTATCAGGATGAGAATGGAAATGGTAAATTGGATACCGGTGCTTTCGGTATTCCTGTGGAGAAGTTTGGTTTCAGCAATGATGCTGAAGGTGTTATGGGCCCCCCTTCCTACGAAAAATGCAGTATTACTTTCTCTGAGGATACAACTTTAGTAGTACATCTGAAATAAACTTCAGATAATTCTTTAACTTTGTAGCTCACACCTTAATTAATGTAAGTATTATGAGACGAGCTACACAACTTTTCGGAATATGCTGGCTACTTTGTCTGCTTGCTGCCTGTGGAGAATCCCATTTCATGACCGATGCCTCGTATCGTTCGCGCGTAGAGCAGGACTTTCAGCAAAAGAAGGCTATGATGCCGCAGGGAGAACTATTTACGATACTGGATGATGCTTCGCTGAGCACTTATGAGCAGGAAGCCTTGGAATTCCTTTATGCCTATATGCCACTGGCGGATATTACTGATTATCCCGGTGAATTTCACTTAATGAATATCCGCGCATCCCAGCGTGCCACAGAGGAAATGCCTTGGGGAAAGACCATTCCCGAAGATTTGTTCCGACACTTTGTACTTCCGGTGCGGGTGAACAACGAACAACTGGATAGTGCGCGGGTAGTGTTCTATAAGGAGTTGAAAAATCGTGTGAAGTCCCTTTCTTTATACGATGCCATCCTGGAAGTGAACCATTGGTGTCATGAGAAAGCCGTCTATATGCCTTCCGATGCCCGTACCAGTTCACCGCTGGCAACAGTGAGTACTGCTTACGGGCGTTGTGGCGAAGAATCTACCTTGCTGGTGGCGGCACTTCGCTCGGTAGGCATTCCGGCACGGCAGGTTTATACACCACGATGGGCACATACGGACGATAACCATGCATGGGTGGAAGCCTGGGCAGATGGTAAATGGCATTTCCTGGGTGCCTGCGAACCGGAACCGGTACTGGATCTTGGTTGGTTCAATGCCCCTGCCAGTCGCGGAATGTTGATGCATACAAAGGTTTTCGGACGTTATGAAGGAAAAGAAGAAGTAATGTCCGTTAACCCCACGTATACGGAAATCAATGTGATTGATAATTATGCACCTACGGCGCAAGCCAAGGTTATGGTGAAAGATGAAGCGGGAAATCCGGTTCCTGACGCCTGCGTGGAGTTCAAACTCTACAATTATGCGGAATTCTATACCGTAGCAACGAAACATACTGACGATAGTGGTCTGTGCGGACTGACTGCAGGAAAAGGGGATATGCTTGTCTGGGCCTCCAAAGATGGCCATTTCGGCTTCTCCAAACTTTCCTTTGGCAAGCAAGCGGAGCTGACCGTAACCCTTGATAAGGAAGCGGGTGACAGTTTCACGGTAGATATTGATATCGTGCCTCCCGCAGAAAGTGCCAACTTACCCGACGTGACGCCGGAACAGCGGGCGGAAAATGACCGCAGACTGGCAATAGAAGACTCTATTCGTAATGCTTATGTGGGTAAGTTCATCTCGGAAGAGGCAGCACGCAATTTTGCGAGAGATTATAAGTTAGATCGGGATGCAGTAGCCAAGATTCTGATTGCAGCCCGTGGAAATTACAGAGTGATTCGTGAGTTCATGACTCGTCTGCGTTCTGATAACTCCAGGAAAGGAGGGATAGACCTTTTGCAGCAGATTTCGGCAAAAGACCTTCGTGATGTTCGTCTGGATGTGTTGATAGATCACATGCAGTCTCGTGTGCGTACGACGAATGCCGGATATTTCCGTAAATATGTGCGTAACCCGCGCGTAAGCAATGAAATGTTGACTCCGTATAAGACTTTCTTTGGCAAGGTGATCTCGAAAGAAGATGTTGAGGCTTATGTGGCAGAGCCTATGAAGATGGTTGCATGGGTGGCAAAGAACATCCAGGTGAACAAGGAATGTAATCTGGGGGCACCTCCTGTATCTCCCGAAGGTGTGTGGAAAGCACGTTTGGCCGATGCCCACAGTCGTGATATCTTCTTCGTGTCCATGGCGCGCAGCATGGGAGTTCCCGCACGCATTGATGAGGTGACGGGTAAAGTACAGCTGATAACTGACGACGGAGCCATAGATGTGAACTTCGAAGCAGCCGGACAGGCACCTGCGCAGAGGGGCAGGCTTGCAGCTAAATATACACCGATTCAGTCATTGGATAATCCGAAATATTATTCTCATTTCACTATTTCCAAAGTAACTCCGCAAGGTAATTTGCAGTTGTTGTCTTATGATGAGGGTGACACTGACATGGGTGGCGGCGTTACATGGAGCAGTTTGCTGAAGGAGGGAACGTCTCTGGATGCCGGAGATTATATTCTGGTAACCGGTACCCGCCTGGCAAGTGGTGGTGTATTGGCGCAAATGACATCATTGAATGTGAAAGCAGGTGGACGTACAGAAACGAAACTGGTGATGCGTGAAAATAAAGATGAAGTACAGGTTATCGGAAACTTCAATTCGGAGAGATTGTTCACAACATTGGAAGGTGGCAATAAGCAAAGCCTGCTTCAAGCCTGTGGCCGTGGATACTTCGTTATCGGTATTCTTGGAGTGAACCAGGAGCCTACAAACCATGCCTTACGGGATATCTCTGCTTTGAAAACCGACCTGGAGAAATGGGGTAGAAAGCTTGTATTACTCTTCCCGAATCAGGAACAGGCCGACAAATATTGTGCTGCTGACTTCCCCGGTTTACCCAATACTGTGATTTATGGAATCGACACAGAAGACATAGCTCAGCAGATTGTGAAGAATATGAAGCTGAAACGTAAAGATACATTGCCCATATTTATCATTGCCGATACCTTTAATCGCGTGGTATTTGTTTCACAGGGTTATACCATCGGCTTGGGTGAGCAGTTGATGAAAACGGTGAAAGGACTATGATGAAAGCGGAACAAGGGCTATAAGATAAGAAACTTTAGAATGGGAGAGGCTTATTTGCAAGCCTCTTCCATTTTTTGTATCAGTTCGGGTGAAGATAAGTTTTCCACCTGGTTTGTCAACAGAAAGCTGAAGTTATCTGCCAGTACTTCCTCCGGATCGATGATATAGCTCGTATTGTGGCCCATCTTATCATATAAATCACTGGCTTCTTCCACAGAATAAATGATTGCTTTTCCATTTTCCTCTATTGCTTTTCCTGCGTTCTTGTTAATAGGAACAAGGCCGATATTAAGATATTGGAAAAAGTTTCCACCTTCATAAGGTTTTGTTGCGTAGATTACCATGCAGCAATCTTTCTCTTCGCCGTTGATGGTAAAAGTAGCATAACTGTCGTGGCGGATAACATCCGGATTGGAGATAAACCGTTCTTTCAACTCTTCGGGAAATTCTACCTCCTTCGGAAGAATATTAAAACCGATGATGCTGTACATCTTCTTACGGAAATCCGGATTGTTCCGGGTAAGGACGTGAAATGCTTCATGTGCCAACAATTTGGTTACATATTCAGGATGTTCGAGCAACCTGTCGATAAGTACGATGTAAGTATCTCGGGTATATCCTCCCGCACCACCTTCTTCTTTTATCGTTGACTTTATTAATCTGACTTCTTCCGGGAAAGGAAGTTTCAGCTCTTTTTCACGGATAATCTGATTGATGGATTGAGATGACTTCTGAAGCAGAGCCATTTCCGCGTCATTCCAATTACGGGTCTGTGCGCCGGCAAACTGCAAATATCCCTGTTTTCCGCCTTCGATGCCAACAGTGTGTGAAGCCAAGTCAAATGAGCTCCATCTGCGGATATGCTCGTCCTCTTTCTGAAGTAGGAGTGCTGCTTCTTCCTGTTTCAGGAAAGCAGGCGTAATGGTTTCGGAAGTAGAGTTTGGGGAACTTTGGTTTTTAGCTTCATGCGCACATGAAATGCTGAGGAGAGTTAATAAAGTGATTACACTCAATACCTTCATATTGATTGTTTTAAATTAATTCTTAATTGGACCGGTCAACGCCTTTATTGTTTTTTTTACGCGTTCTGCGGTAGTGATGGGGCGACGATACTCTTCTATGTTCACAGTACCCCCCATCGAAACTGTTCCGTTCCTGTGCAGCATTTTGCTTTCGATGGTCTCTCTTGCTGAGAAGTGGAACTCCCGGATACCGGTTTCCATGGCGATGTGAGCGATATTATTTTCATTTACTCCGCAACCTGCCAACAGGATAATGCGCCCGTCTGCCTGCTGCTGCAATTTCTTTAATAAAGGGATGCCCTGTTCGGCCGTGGCCTGTGCACCGGAAGTAAGAATACGGTTACAACCTAACTCTATGATTTGCTCCAGCGCTTCCTGCGGATTGCGGCATACGTCGAAAGCACGATGGAACGTAACGGACATACCTTGTGAAACTTCGATCAGCTGCCTCATTAAGGACAGGTCTACATCTCCTTTAGCGGTAAGACAACCGAATACAACTCCGTCTGCTCCCAATCGGCGGGAGTTGTCGATATCCTTCAGCATAATGCGTTGCTCAATGGGGGAGTACAGAAAATCTCCACCACGGGGACGGATGATGACGTGCAAAAGAGTCTTTGTTAAGGCTTCCCGGGCAATGACGATATCTCCGTAGGATGGGGTAGTACCCCCTTCTGGTATTCCGGCGCATAATTCCACCCGATTTGCTCCTCCTGCCTGTGCGGCAAGGCAACTCTCCACAGAGTTGGCACAAACTTCAAATTGATATTGCTCCATAATTGATAATCAGGATTACTTGGTTTGTAGATGCAAAAATAAGAAACAGTTTCGTGAATGGCAAAGAAAACAAAAAGAGGCAGGGATTTTTTGTTTCCCCACCTCTTTATCACTAGTTTCAATCTTTACAATTTATTTCGCATAACTTACTGCGCGTGTCTCACGGATTACCGTGATCTTCACTTGTCCCGGATACGTCATCTCATCTTGTATCTTCTTCGCGATTTCACCGGAAAGGTTTTCAGTCTGCTTGTCGTCAATCTTATCGGCACCAACGATTACGCGCAACTCACGACCTGCCTGGATAGCATACGTCTTCGTCACACCCGGATAGGCCATTGCCAACTGTTCCAGATCGTTTAGTCGCTTGATGTAAGCTTCAACAATTTCGCGGCGTGCTCCCGGACGGGCACCTGAGATAGCATCACATACCTGTACGATGGGTGCCAGAAGGCTCGTCATCTCCACTTCATCGTGGTGGGCACCGATAGCGTTGCAGATATCCGGTTTTTCCTTGAATTTCTCAGCCAGCTTCATACCATAGAGTGCATGCGGCAATTCCGGTTCTTCATCGGGCACTTTACCGTA
>USSR01000257.1 GCA_900557355.1 uncultured Bacteroides sp. | reverse complement strand
AAACGCGCTTCATGGCATCATCCATTCCCCAGTTTCCTCCTTTACAGAAGATACGCTTGCCGTTGACTTTTATAACCATATAATGCTGCATGGCTTTGTCGGGTGCCGGCACAAGAATATCAGAAGAAACATTCTTTTTCAGACGAGGCATACACATGCCTCCTTCTATATATTTGCGGTTTATATTATCAAAGATAGGTTCGCCCTGCCCCATAACCGTCGGACGATATTCCACCCGGCGGATAGAGTCATCGGGGAAACAAACTTCCAATTCATAAGAAAGCTCACGGACTCCGAAACGAACTTTCTTAGAATCAGAGGATACGCCTTTTTCCGCTACAACCACATCCATCGTATAAAGCTCCTGACGACCGTAATTATTCGGCCACCACAAACGGGGAGACTTCAGTTCCAATGTCTTGTGAACATCCGGAGTAAAGACAACCGTTTTCCGCTCCTTCGGTGCAAGGTTTACTTCCTGAGTCACCTTTTTTCCTTCAAGATTCAGGTCAACGGATACTTGTTTGGCTATCGGTTGCAGGTTCTCCACTTCCGTACGTACGGTAATTTCAGCGACCGTAGTATCTGGTAATGCCAGATGAGTAACTACCTGCGTATTATGCAGACGGATGCCGTTCGTGAAACGTAAATGTACATCCTGCCAGATTCCTATATTCCGGTCACGGATACCAGGCACCCAGTCCCAGCCCTCTGAAGAAATAAAGGTAGGTCCGTCCAAACACAATTGTCCGCCATTCATACCGTTTCCGGCGGATGGAGATTGTTCGTGAGGAATTCCTGGGTTAGGCGGTGGAAGAATACGAACAACCAACGTATTCTTACCATCCACCAAATGATCCGTTGCGTTAAATTCACCCCGGATAAAAGCACCTTTCATTGTACCCAGGCATACATCGTTCAGCCATATCTCGGCTTGATAATTGATACCTTTGAAAACCAGCCAAGCTTCCCGGCCTTCTGTAGGAACAGGTGAATTGAATTCCAAACGATACCACCAATCCATCCTGCACAGAGTGTCGGGAATTGCCAGATTATTCAGTCCATAATAAGGATCGGGATACACCCCCTGATCCACTAAAGTAGTCAATACAGTACCCGGAACGGTTGCATTATACCATCCATTTTTGCCATCTGTCAGTTTCCAGCCCCGGTTCAACAGGAAATCATTCTCCCCAATCTTCTCTACCACCGCTTCCACCGGTGTCTGCGTTTTCGGGGTGGGCATCATGATTTGCGCTTTCGACTTCGGTAACGTCTCTTTCGGCTGAGGATGAGTCAATCCCCAATTTGCCACATTCTGCGCTACCAATGAAGTAGCACAACCCAATAAGAGACAAAATATCCACTGAAATTTGGCATTCCGTTCCATACTTATTTATTTTTCCGAGTGAGACATTGGATAATTATCTTTCTGTAATACCGAAACCACTTTCTGTAAACGAATATCAGCAGAAGAAGCACCTACCATGATCGTATAATCACCGGAAGGATAAACAAACTTGCCTTTCGCTTCATCCCAATAACGTAACAGATCTTTACGTAATTTCAAAGTCATTTTTTTGTTTTCACCACTCTTCAATGCGACACGCTCAAAACCTTTCAGTTCTTTGACAGGCATTACTTCATCCCGTTCAGGCAACTTCACGTATACTTGAGCAACCTCATCACCTGCATATTTACCTGCATTCTTCAGTTGGAAGGAAACATTTATTTCCTCTTCACCATCTGCCACTTGCAGGTTGGAATACTTGAATGTGGTATAACTTAAACCATAACCGAAAGGATACAGGACATCCCCTTTGAAGTATTTATAAGTACGTCCCTTAGTTATATCATAATCATCGAACGGAGGGAGTTCATCCAGACTTCTGTAATAAGTCAAGGGCAGACGGCCACCCGGATTATAATCACCGAACAGGACTTCCGCTACAGCTTTACCTCCGCTTTCACCGGGATACCAAGCATTCACAATGGCTGGAACATGTTCATCCATCCAGTTGACAGCCAACGAACTGCCGGCAACCAATACAACAACGATATTCGGATTTACTTTGTAAATTTCCTGCAAGAACTCCATCTGGTCTGCCGGAAGCTGAATATCATATCTATCTTGTCCTTCACGTTCTATCGACTTATTGATTCCTAATACGGCAACTACCGTCTCACACTCGCGCACCGCTTTTCCTGCTTCACCATACAAATCCAAGCGAGTGACTTTGCCAACCTGGGGAACCCGCCATTGCAGTCTCGCTACAGCATAATCACGATTGTCATAGTACTCTGCTTTCAACTGGTAATCTTTTCCGGCTTCCAGATAAATAGTAGCGGTATCAGTCCGGACAGCATGTCCCCGCCATGCATCAATCAGCATTTTTCCATCAATGCTCAAGCGACAACCATCATCCGATGTGAAACTAAGTGTATATTGTCCGGTAACCGTAGGACGCAATTTTCCTGTCCAGCGAACTGACAAAGGAGATTTAGGTAAGAAAGGATCGGGTGCCTGGTTAGCAGGCTCAAAGTTAATCCATTCTTCTTTGCGCACTTTCGGAGTCCCCTGTAACTTGGTATTGTCAAAATACTCGGCCTTCAATCCTTCCGGGAAATTGACTCCCTGTATGAGTTCCATACCGTCTACAGCTGATTTCCAAGGAGCATATACCACTTTCACACCATCGCCTACTCTATCTTTGATACCCTGCAACACTGAGATCGGAGCAATCACTGGCGAACCACTATAATCTCCAAACTCACAATTACCGGCATTGATGCCTACCACAGCTATTGATTTCACCTTTTTGGCATTAAGCGGCAACATTTTCTTCTGATTCTTAAGCAATACAATACATTCACGTGCTGCATTCAAAGCTACTTCCTGATGCTTTGCCGACCCTATCACAGCCGGAGATATTTTCGTATAAGGATTCTTTTCTCCGCTATCGAACAACCCCAACTGCATACGTGCCCGTAACACACGATAGGCAGCCGAATCTATATCAGCATTCGTAACCATATATTGACGGTAAGCACTCAACAAAGGCTCATCAAATACATCATCACCACATTCCAAGTCTAAGCCTGCTTTTATGGAAAGGGTAGCCGCAGCCTCTTTAGTCTTCACATATTTATGTGCATTCACCAACAAGGAAGGTCCACCGCAATCGGAAACCACATATCCTTTGAATCCCCAGTCCTCACGAAGTACTTTCGTCAATAACCAGGCGTTCAAGGTACAAGGCACATCATTCAGCGCATTATACGCTGACATGATGGAAGCTGATTTACCATCCTTCACGCACGCTTCAAAAGCCGGAAGGTAATATTCACGTAACTGTTTTTCTGAAATCTGCGGATTACATACAAAACGATTATGTTCTTCATTATTGGCTGCGAAATGCTTAGGAGTCGACACAATCTTCAGATAACGGTCATCATCGCCTTGCAGGCCTTTCACAAAAGCAGTACCCATGACACCACTTAAATAGGGGTCTTCTCCGTAAGTTTCCGGAGTACGTCCCCAGCGTGGGTCACGCGCCATATTCACTGTAGGAGACCAGAAGGTCAACAAGTCACTAAACTGACTTTTTTGTTCCCGTCCCTGATCCAGTTCGTTCCAACGGGCACGTGCCTCATCAGAAATAACCGTAGCTACCTGCAATTGCAATTCCGGATTCCAGGTTGCCGCCAGTCCGATAGCCTGAGGGAAAACGGTAAAGCGTCCCGGACGAACCACTCCGTGAAGCGCTTCGTTACCGTGGTAATATTTAGGAATATCCAGACGGGAAATTCCCGGAGAGGTGGCACGCAACAGGCTGATTTTTTCTTCAACCGTCAAGCGTGATAATAAATCCATGATGCGCTCATGCATCGGTGCTTTCTCATCCTTATATAGCTCTTGAGCCTGTGCCACTCCGGCACAGGCAATTAGAGCTAATAATCCTGTAAATACAATCTTTTTAAGTGTTTTCATGGTTTTTTCCTATTGACTTATACCTTATTGTTTCTCTGCGGATGGAGGCACTGCATCGCCTGCGCTACCCCATGCCTTATTGGGCCTGCTACCCATCACCAATACCAATTTTCCGCCTTCTTTTATGTCGTCATGACTAAACCAAGGCTTATTCCATTCTTTTCCGTTCAATGTGGCAGACTGAATGTATTTGTTTTCATCCGATGCACCTTGTGCCTCTATCTCAAATACCTTTCCATTGCTCAACATTACCTTAGCATTAGTAAACAAAGGGCTGCCGATGTTATAAGACGGAGAACCCGGAGTTACCGGATAGAAACCTAAAGAAGAGAAAACTACAAATGCTGACATACCGCCACCGTCTTCATCACCCGGTAATCCCATCAAGTCGTTACGGAACCAAGTCTTCAGCAACTGACGAATACGTTTCTGTGTCTTCCAAGGCTGACCCGCATAATTATACAGATAAGGAATATGCAGAGAGGGTTCATTGGCCATTGAGAATTGTCCCACATTTCCGGTATGGTCCGGTATCTGTGCATAGAAAGCATATTTACCACGTCCCAACGGTTCACGGAAGGTCTGATCCAAGTTCGCAATAAACTGTTGGTTACCTCCCATCAGATCAATCAGATCGGCTACATTATGAGGAACATCCCAACGATAAACCCAACCATTATTCTCACCATAATATTCACGGGCACCCATACCTCCGGAGAAACGATAATCGAATGGTTCGATCCATTTACCATTCTTATCCTTCGGATGGAAGAAAGCTGTTTCTGCATTATACACATTACGGTAATTATGAGCACATTGTAGATAATGAGCAGCATCTTCTTTTTTTCCCAACATATCGGCTATGCGCGACAAACACCACTGGTCATAGGAAGTTCCCAACGTTACTGCAATTGGCTGACGCTTTTCGAAATGATGTACATTCGGGTCTGTTTCTTTTTCTCCTTCCTGAAGTGCAGGGATATATCCGTTCTTCTTATAGAAATCATCAATCCAACCGGCAGCAGCACCCGACCACGGAGCCAGTGTTTTTTCTTCAATACCTTTACGGCAAGCTTCATAGGCTTTAGCCAAATCGAATTGTAAGCCTTTAGCAGCCGCATCCGCTACGGTTGCCACAGCATGATTAGAGTTCATACGACGAGAGTCACCTGTAATCTCAGGAAAAGTAGGCATCCACATATCTCCCATCTGTTCCGCCATGCGCAAATAAGAGTCAATCACATTCTTTTCTGTTCCTTCATCAATCAAAAGACGCAAAGGATGGGCAGCACGGTAAGTATCCCAAATCCAATCGTCTGTGTAGAACGGCTCACCATTATCTTCGTGTATCTTTCCGTCGAATGCACTGAAATAACGACCGCCTTCGCTGATACAAACCGGACGTTCGAATACACGGTAAAGCGATGTATAAAGAACCTGTTTATCTGTCTCACTGCCACCTTCTACCTGAATATCGTTCAATGCTTTATCCCAGATCTGACGTCCCTTTTCTGCTAAAGCCTGCAGATTATAATCAGGCAATTCACGTTGCAGGTTTTTCTTGGCTTGTTCTTCACTTATAAATGAAATTCCATAGCGCAAGTTGACTGTTTTTGTTCCGTCTGCAAAGTGCATTACAGCACAGGCATTACGCCCTTCTGCTTCTTTCTTGTCTGCATCTATTTTGCCATCAGCCAGAATACCTGTTTCTATAGGGGCAACGTCCGATTCTATATACAGGTAAACCCGCGTATTATTCTCCAGTTGCTGATAACCGCTCACAAAACCGTCACCTGCCTTGATAGCACCGTTACGCGAATTGATCATCATGTATACAGGCTTATCCTGCTGACTATAATCTATCTGATAAAGAGCCGACTGATGAGAAGGTGCATACTTCACTTTAATTTCCTCGTCATCGAGAACCACCTCATAATAATAAGGTTTCAACTTCTCATCATCATAGCTATATGCTATACCCGGACGAAGTTTATCTCCCTGATACGGACTCAGATTGAAAGCAGAACTACCACGATGACTAGTCACAATCAAAGGAAGACCTTTCAACTGATCTGTTGTATAATCCGCCCGTTCGGGATAGACACGAAGCATACTATTCGGCAGGTGAATAGTCGGGAAAGTAGGCACCAGCAAGTGACTGATATTTCCCATGTAAGGATTCACATAGTCCACCGGGCCTTTCACGGCGGCTACTTGGTTTTGTACTCCACTACAAGCGCCCAACATGGAAACTAAAGCTACAGAAGCCAGGCAATGTGTAATTTTCATAATATAACAGTTTTAGTTTATATTTATTCTCGAAAGCAAATGTAAGGCTCAGCACTTTCCCTTTCAATTAAAAAAGACTTAATCGCTAATTAAATTTGAATAAAGTGGCTAATTAGTCTACTATTTAATCATCTTTTCAATCAATTCTACTAATTTCTTTGGATTTTCAGGAGTAATCGGATAATGCCCACGTCCAGCATCAATGATTACTGTCATCTTGCCTGCATAGCGTTTTTTTAGCTTCACCAGTCTGAGTCTTCAAATTAGGACAGACTCCCGCAAGCGTGCAGAATAGGTTCCTTCGCCTCGGCAAGCGGTTTCAGATTATCCAATGGCTGAATCTTCGCTAAAGAAGAACGCAAAATAGGATTTTCCCCATAGATTCCGGCTATCTTATCAGGGTTCTCAATAGCCCAGGCATAAACTTCTCCTGTCGCACCTCCACGACCGGCTACAACCGGATGTGCTGCAAATCCCTTACTCACAAGATAATTGTATGCAATGCTCCACTGGTCAAATAAAGGACCATCAGCATTATAAGCAATGGGAGCAACCACTATGTGAAAACCACGTGCAAGCAATCCCAAATCTACAGCAGAATTACCATCCGGCTGATCGCAACGGAAAATCCAAGGATTTCCGGCAGCAGGTTTCTCAGGAGCGATAACCGTAACCAGTCCTTCCACACCTTCCAATGAGAACATATATTTATTATAATTACCTGTAAAATAAGGTCCCCATGAGGTAATCCAGAGTTTATCATATTCAGCATACGAATAAATAGGATCTGTACTGTAGAAATTACTTTTTTTGTATTTATCGGGCAGAAATGCAGGCTTCTCAGCCGGTTTTTCCTTATAAGCCTGTTCGACAAAATCCGCAATAATATTCGGATCCTGCAAGCTGTGCGGATGATGTGCCGTACCGTCTTTGATCAAAACCGACATACGCCCACCATTACCTTGATAAACACCTTGAATGGCATAAGTATTATTGAGTATAGGGTCGATGCTACCACAGATATTCAAGATAGGGACATCCTGTCTGGCAAGTTTATCCATTCCCATCAAACTTTTTTGTGAAAGTCCGGGATTATCGGCACAAATAGCCAGAACTTTATCAGGATGTTCTGTCCCCCAAGTAAAAGAATTAGCTCCGCCACGACTCATACCAATAAACGCAGGTTTAGGAAAAAGGCCGTGCTCATTCACCAGGAAATTATACCATACTTCCCATGTCTGATCGGGATCGGTAGTGATGTAAACAATATGAAAGCCACGCTTCAATAACTCAATTTCCGCTTGTGGCTGATGATCCCAATAACAACCACGCCATGACCATGGATTACCTTCAGCAGCCTGTTTCGGGACAACGACAATGCATCTACGCATTCCTTTTATCGGCCCCGCAACACCTGCTCCTTCACGTTGTGTTGCCTTGATAGGTTTAATTTGGAATGTTGTTTCACTCATTACAAAATCGTAGCGGTCGAAGCCGTGCCAATCCGTCTTCTCACCGGTAAAAGACTGAGCCCTTACGGACATCGCTACAAGAGAAAAAAGGAAGAGAAAAAATAAGTTCTTCATCGTATTACTCATTAAATTCAAGTTAATCAATTAAGTCTGACAGACTTTCATTGTATAGCATAGGGCAATACCCTATGCTACATTTTTTATCCTGCCAATCTAACTTCTATTTGTTTCCGCGGGTCTGCTTTACGACCTGTATGGTTCCATCCGAATTATAGAACAACTTATCTACACAAACCGAACGTAGATTTCCCTGTCCTGAAAAATCAGAAGTGTGATAGAAGGCATACCATTGACCTTTATACTTTACAATAGAACCATGACTTGTGTCACAAGTGGTCGGTTCCAGATAAATCCCCTCATACTTCCATGGACCTAACGGAGAATCGCTTGTTGCATACCTCAAACGATTGGCACCCGGGTTATTATCCGCATACGATAGATAGTACTTACCATTGTATTTATGTATCCAGGTCGCTTCATGGAAATCACTCAAGCCAGTCATCGGTTTAACCTCTCCGTCCAATTTCGTCCAGTCATCTTTCCGTAACTTACCACCATAGCATTTACCTCCACCTCCATTATAAATGTAAGGTTGCCCATCCTCATCTATAAATACGCAAGGGTCAATTTCCGGAGGCATACCCTCGAAATAACCTCTTACACGGAATTCCTTATTCGGATACTTACTGGTAGCTACTCCCACCCGCCAGGTACTATTCCAATTAGCAGCATTGGCCGGGTGCGGAAAGTAGAAATAATAGGTTTGATTCTCCGGATTATAAGCACAATCGGGAGCCCACATGAAGCCATCACACCCCCAACCATTATGTTTTCGCACTGTGGCTGCATTCATTATCTCCCCATGATCGGTCCAATTCACCATATCTTCCGTAGAAAAAACATGATAGCGATCCATGCGGTCGCATCCAAGTGCAGGCTCCATATCATGCGAAGCATACACATAAAGTACTTCTTTCCCATCAATGTTCCATACATGCGCAGAAGCATCAGCTGTGTAAAGGGGTCCCTTTATCCAACTATTGTACATCGGTGACTCCCACTCTACAAACAGA
>USSR01000256.1 GCA_900557355.1 uncultured Bacteroides sp. | reverse complement strand
CAACGCCGGTCATCAATGCGTCACCATACATGGCGCCTACTTCAGGGTCCATGCCTTTGTATTTACTCCAGGTATATACGTTCTGTATATTGGCATAGATTCTCACATTGTTGAGGTGCGCTTTGTTTATCCACTTCTTTGGGAAGGTATAGCCGATAGAGATATTCTGCAAACGGATGTAAGAGGCATCTTCTATCAGCAGGTCACTTATGCGTGAGTAGTTATTGTTGGCATCGGATGCTTGCAGGGCTGGCAGTATGGCAGAGCCTCCCACTACATGCAGGTTACGGTAATCATCGGACGGACCATTGGGATCGATTAAATCGACAACGGCATAGTTTAATGATGATCTTAGGATATTGGCATTGGAACGAGGATCTTCAATGCGGTAACGGGTCAGGTTTAGAGCCTTGTTTCCGTAAGAACCGGAGAAGAATACCGTCAGGTCGAAGCCTTTATAAGAGAATGTATTACCGATACCATAAGTGAACTTAGGTTCGGGATTGCCGATGAAGGTACAGTCTTCGTTGTTGATTTTGCCGTCACCGTTTCTGTCTTCGAAGATATAGTCGCCAACCCAAGTGCTGTTCTTAGCAATGGTATTACCTTCGGGTATTGCCACTTGCTTCACGTTGCCTTGATCGTCTTTGTAATAGAAATCAGTAGGTTCGTTGAAGCGGCCGATTACTTTGTATCCCCAGAATTGTCCAATAGGTTGTCCTACGGTGGTCTTCGTTACGATGAAGTTGGTGGAACCGGGTTGATAAGTCTTCTCAATGGAAGAATTGTCTGTGTCAAGCTCTACGACCTTATTGCGGTTCAGTGAGAAGACAAGATTCGAAGTCCACTGGAAATCTTTGTTTGTAATGTTGGTGGTATTCAGGGTTAATTCGATACCCTTATTTTCCAATGAACCTACGTTACCCCACGGATTGGATGCTGCACCCTGACCGCTTGATCCCAGGTAAGCCGGCAATGGAAGTTGGAGAAGAAGGTTTTTGGTTTTCTTGTAGTAAATATCGGCTATAAACTCGATGCGGTTCTGAAATAAGCCAAGGTCGACACCGATATTATAAGAATAGGTGGTTTCCCAAGTCAGATCCGGATTGGCGGTATTTCCCGTCAGTACTCCTGTTCCCCAAGGCGTGGTTTTATAAGAAAGAAGTGACATATAAGCATAATCGCTGACGTTCTGGTTACCGGTGGCACCCCAACCTGCACGGAGTTTCAGGTTGTTGATAACCTCATTATTACGCAGGAATGATTCTTGGGAAGCACGCCATGCCAGAGCCACAGATGGGAACCAGCCCCATTTATTGCCTTTTGCAAATTTGGAAGAACCGTCACGGCGGATAGTAGCCGTTAAAAGGTAACGTTCGTCGTACGAATAGAATGCACGTCCGAAAGCGGATGCCAGTGAATTGACGAAGCGTGAACCGGTAGTGGTGGATGAGGTCACATCACCTGCACTCAAGTCGGGAGTCGTATTCGTAAGGAAGCCTGTGGCTGTTCCTACCTGAGTTTCATAATTATAATGAGACATTTCCTGGCCGACCATGATGTTGATAGCATGCTTTTGAGCTATCTGCGTATTGTAAGTCAGGATATTGCGCCATGACCAGTATTTGGTATTTGTTTTAGTCCACTTGGAAGTACGGGTGTCGCTGGTCTTGATGCCAAACTGATAATCGGGTTGATAATAATAGTAATTATTGAAATTATAGTCGGTTGAGAGTTCCGTTTTCAAAGTGAGTCCTTTTAATAAGGTAGCTTCCAGGTACGTGTTAAAACGGAAGTTCATTTTACGGTTGTTGTTGGTGCGGATAGAAGCCAAACCTACCGGATTTTCGGGCATCCATACGTCTTCCGGACCATCAAAGCTTCCGTCGGTAGAAGTAACGGCAACGGTGGGTTGTTGGAGTAATGCGCTTATGATGGTATTGTTATCAGTTCCCACACTCTGTTTAGACTCGGCAAATGAGAAGTTGATGCCACCACGTAACCATGATTTAATCTGGCTGTCGACATTGGCACGCAATGAAAGACGGAGGAAGCTGGAACCCAGTGCAATACCGTTCTGGTCAAGGAAACCGCCACTGAAAGCATAAGTTGTCTTATCATTACCACCGCTTACAGAAAGGTTGTGGCTCGTCATTAATGCTTTGCGGAATAATTCATCCTGCCAGTTGGTTCCTTCTCCAAGTAAGTCGGGACGAACGAAGCTGCTGCTTTGATCGACAAGTCCCAATGCTGCACGACTATTGTGATGAGTTGCATACTCACTCAGGTTCAGCATGTCGAGTTGCGTGGGCATTTCCTGCCATCCCACATAACCGTCATAAGTAACTGTAGCTGTACCTGCCTGCCCTCGTTTGGTAGTGATCATGATAACACCATTAGATGCGCGCGAACCATAGATGGCAGTTGCCGAAGCATCTTTCAACACGTCCATAGATACAATGTCCGAGGGATTGATACTTGATAGCGGGTTACTGTTTTCATCATCTGTGGCAGAATCCACTACTACGCCGTCAATGACGAAGATAGGCTGGTTAGTGGCATTCAAGGAGTTGACACCACGGATACGGATAGAGGTGGATGCGCCCGGTGTACCGGAGTTTGCCTGAATCTGCACACCGGCAGCACGGCCTTGCAACACCTGATCGATAGAAGTCGGAACCGACTTCTTGATGGCCTGGTCATTTACCGATACCACCGAACCCGTCAGGTCCGAACGTTTCATCTGTCCGTAACCCACTACAACGACTTCGTCCAGCATCTCAGTATCTTCCTTCATCGTGACATTGATTTGTGTCTTCCCGGCTACAGGAATTTCTTGTGTCTTGTAGCCCACAAATGAAATTACGATGGTACTGTTGGATGGAACATTCAGTGTAAAGTTACCGTCGATGTCGGTAATAATACCGTTGCTGGTGCCTTTCTGCACTACGCTCGCACCGATAACCGATTCTCCTGTGGCGTCCTTCACCACACCTTTCACAGTGATATTCTGTGAAAATGCCCATAGAGGTATCAGGCATAATAAGAATAGAAGCCCCAAAGGCTTAAAACAATAATTTGTGCATTTCATACTGAAATTAATTTAGTTGGATAACAATAATATTCTCTTTCTTTATTAAAGATGTGAAGACATGTTTTTCATTTTCAAGTTTCCATATTTGTATTCAATTAGATTAAGTGATTAAACATTCCTTTTCGTTTGTGACAAAGGTATTCTATAATATGAAGAAGTAGGCATTTTATTGTAGCCTGTGTTACATTTAAATGTAACATGACTTTTCCCTGTGTTACAAAATCATTTGCTGGTGTTACGTTCAGGCTTAATTTGTACCCGAAAGATAAATAATTAAATGATAAATCCCATATGCCTTTCACCTATATCCTTTATTTTTTTCATGCACATCAATAAAAGGAGTGATACTAAAGGCGGCATTTTTTGCAATATGCGGAAGAGATAAAGAGCATATATGCAATGACTTCCCTGCCCATTTCGAAAGTTTTTCTTATCTTTGCTTGCCTTTAAGTATAAAATGCCATGAAAACAGCTCTTAATAAAGTCCTCCTTATAGTCTTATTGCTGTGTTTAATTGTCCTGCCTTTGGCGGCACAAACCGGTAAGTTCTATTCTACTAATAACGAATTGTCCAGCAGTCTTGTCAATCAGATCTTTCAGGATAAGCGCGGATTTATCTGGATAGCTACTGAGTACGGACTGAACCGCTTCGACGGACTTCGCTTTTCTAACTATAAACATGTGTCCGGTGACTCCGCCTCCATCAAAAACAATTATGTGCGCACGCTTTTTGAAGACAGTCGGCAGAATTTGCTGGTAGGTTGCATTGACGGGTTGATGAAGTATGATTCGGAAACGGATACTTTCCGGGAGATTCCGATGATACGCGCGGGCAAGCGGGTTTTTCCACACATCACGCAGATGCAGAAATTGCATAATGGTGAGATTTGGGTGGTAACTACCGGACAGGGCATTTTCCGCTTGGACGAAGAGAAGCAGCAGGCGGAGTCCATTGACGCCATCATGAGGCAAGTGAATTATAACTTCCAGTCGAATTTATACGAAGATTCTGATTATAATATTTGGATTGGTACGGAAGGGCATGGGCTGATTTGCTATCTGCCCGCTACGCAGGAAGTTCGTGTGTTCAGATATCCGGTGATTAATGATAACTATGTGTCGGCTATTGGTGAAGATAAGTACGGAAATCTGTTTATCGGCACTCAAAAGCATGGCTTGTCCCGTTATGATCGTGAGCAGAATTGCTTTATTCCTGTACCCTATGCGGGTAGCGAGGAGCTGTCCATCTATTGTCTGACGCTGGTGGACGACCGTCTGTTGATAGGCACCGACGGTCAGGGACTGAAGACTTACAACCGGATGACCGGGAAGATAGAGGATTATAGTATCAATTCCGCGCCGCTGGATTTTTCGGAAGGAAAGATACACGCTATCATGGAAGACCGGGACAAGAATCTGTGGGTGGGGTTGTTTCAGAAAGGTATTGTGCTGATGCCGAAGCAGGAGAATCCGTTTGAGTATTATGGCAATAAGTCCATTTATTATAATCCCATCGGACAAGGATGTGTAATGTCCATCTATCAGGATAATAATCGTCACCTGTGGGTAGGGGCGGACAATGAAGGAATATTTGAACTGGATGCGGAAGGAAAGAGGCTGCGGCATTATCAGCCCGGCAATAACCCGCGTTCGATGGCTAATACGATTATGTGTATGTACGAGGATACGGACGGAGATTTCTGGCTCGGCACGTACACCCGGGGACTGGCAAAACTAAACCGGGGGACCGGTGAGTGTGAATATCCGTTGCCGGTTGACAATGAGAAGATTTTCTCAATTACGGAAGACCGACATAAGAACCTTTATATCGCTACTTTCGGTTCGGGTTTTTACCGCTATAATTTGGTGACAAAGGAGTTGAAGCATTATGAGTCATCTAAAGATGAGTCGGGCGACCTGACCCGGAATGAACTGGCAAATGATTGGGTGAATTACATCTTTTGTGATAGTGAGGGAATGATCTGGCTGGGGCATTATAAGGGTATCAGTTGTTTCAATCCGGTGAATGAGAGCTTCATTAACTACCGTAATGTGAATACTCTGATTGAAGACCGGGTAGGATATGTCTTGCAGGAAGACCATGCCGGAAATATTTGGGCAGGTACGACGGACGGACTCTATCGCTTCAACAAGAAGACTGAAGAACTGACCTGCTTTACGGTGGCGGATGGTTTGCCTAATAATGTAATCTGTGGAATTTGCGAGGATGAGGAACATAATATGTGGATCAGTACCTATATGGGTATTTGTAAGTATAATATTGAAAACAATCGTTACATCAATTATTATGCGGGCGACGGATTGCAGGGGAATGAGTTCACGCACGGTGCATTCTATAAAGACCAGGCAGGAAAAGTTTATTTCGGTGGTATAAACGGTATTACCTATTTCCAACCTTTATCCATAGGGAGTGTGCTGAAAGATACCAAGGTATGGATTACGGACTTCTTTATCTTTAACCAGCCTGTGCGGAAAAATACGCGTTCGGGAAGACATACCGTTATCTATACGTCTGTGATGGATGCGAATATGTTTCAACTGGCTCATTACGATAATACGTTCAGTATCATCTTCTCCACATTGCAGTATAACAATCCGGAGCAGATATCCTATCAGTACAAGATTGAAGAACTGAGTAACCAGTGGCTCAGCACCGAGCCGGGGGTGAACAGGGTGACTTACAATAATCTTCCGCCGGGCAAATATACTTTCCATGTGCGGGCACTGAGCCACGGCAATCTTTCGGAGATACGTACGGTTAAGATTCTGATAACTCCGCCCTGGTATGAAATGTGGTGGGCATATTGCATTTATGTTTTTCTGCTCGGCTTGCTCGTATTGGGTATTGTGAACTATATCCTGTCGCGTATGCGCCACCGTCGTGAAATCATGAAGCGCGAACATGCCGAACAACTGAATGAGGCAAAACTACAGTTCTTTATCAACATCTCGCATGAAATACGTACTCCGATGACGCTGATCATTAATCCTCTGGAGAAGTTGTTGGCTGAAAAGAAGGGAGGGGAAGTGCAAAAGACTTATCTGATGATTTACCGGAATGCACAACGTATTCTTCGTCTGATAAATCAGTTGATGGACATCCGTAAACTGGATAAGGGACAGATGTTCATGAAGTTCAGGGAAACGGACATGGTTGGTTTCATTGACGATGTGATGCTTACTTTCGGCTATATGGCGCAGAAGAAGAAGAAGATACGTTTCAGTTTCGAACACGCTATGCCGCAGTTGAAGGTATGGGTGGATATGAATAACTTCGACAAGATATTGATGAATATCTTCTCCAATGCCTTCAAGTACACACCGGAGCAGGGTGAGATTACGGTTACGCTTTCTACCGGGCGCGATGCCACCCGTCGCGATCCTCTGAAGGAATACTTTGAAATAACGGTCACGGATAGCGGTATCGGACTTGACCGGGAGAAGATAGAACGCATATTCGAGCGTTTCTATCAGATAGATAATGATGTGACGAAATCGAATTTCGGTACGGGTATCGGCTTGCATTTGTCCCGTTCGTTGGTGGAGCTGCATCATGGCATTATCTTGGCAGAGAACCGTGAGGATGCTCCGGGCAGTCGTTTTGTCATTCGTATTCCTTTGGGTTCAGCCCATCTGCGTACGGATGAATTGGAAGATGTGGAAGCAATCATTACTCCTCATGCCATGTTGGTTAAACCGGAGAAGACGGATTTGGAGGGAGCCTTTGAAGAAGAAGAGGACGAAGAAAGCAAGAAGGCAGCTAAGGCAAAGAACCGCATGCGCATATTGATAGTGGAAGATGAGGAGGAGATCCTTTCTTATCTGAAAGAAGAATTGGAAGGGGACTATCGGATAATGACGCGGAAGAATGGCAGAGAGGCTTATGATACTATTCTTGCAGATACTCCTGACCTGGTAATCAGCGATATCATGATGCCGGAAATGGATGGATTATCATTATGTCGGAAGATTAAGCAGAATACAAATGTCAATCATGTGCCTGTAATCTTGTTAACGGCTAAATCGAAGCCCGAGGATACTATGGAAGGTATGGCAACCGGTGCGGATGCTTATATGGTGAAGCCTTTCAATACGGAACTTCTGAAGAGTACGATTGCCAATCTGATTGCTAACCGTAAACTGCTGAAGAGCAAGTTCAGCGGTGCGCAGCAGCAGGAAGATAAGGTGCAGAAGCTGAGCATGAAATCAGCAGATGAGATATTGATGAGTAAGATAATGAAGGTGATCAATGAGAATCTGTCCAATCCGGATCTCAATGTGGAGATGTTGGCGGCGAATGTCGGCTTAAGTCGTGTCCATGTGCACCGGAAACTGAAAGAACTGACAAATCTTTCGGCACGCGACTTTATTAAGAATATCCGCTTACAGCAGGCTGCTGCCTTGTTGAAAGAGAAGAAACTGACAGTATCCGAAGTAGCGTATGCTACGGGCTACACGAACTTGTCGCATTTCTCCAGTTCTTTCAAGGAAGTGCATGGCATGTCGCCTAAGGAGTATATGTTGGCACATCAGGGGGGAGTTGATGAAGAATGATGAATGAAGAATTAATCCCCCTTTCCTTTCCAGATAGCGAGTACTTTCCTTCGTATCAGAAGAATATTCAAGGCAGATACTGCTATAAATAAGATACTTCCAGCCAAAATACAGGGTAGGAGAGACCCGGTTTCCAATTGTGGAATGAGAGTTTGCAAGACGCCTGTATAGTAAGATCTTAACCAGGCCACACCGCCTATGGCAAGGATTAGTACCAGCAAATTCAATCCTACGGTCAATATGTGATAAGGTAATGCGACTTTAGAAGGACTGTAACCTATTAATAACAGGTTCTCCAACTTTGCCGTATTCTTTTGAAGCAGTAGGAATATGCTTAACATCAGGATATAGAAAGAGAGAATACTGATAAACAGTCCCACGCCGGAAACAATACCTGTGATAAGGCGGAGGAAATAGGTGGTCTTTCCGGCATCCAGATTGTCCCCTTCGGTCTCATAGTTCTTCTGTTGAAAATAGTCGGTGATGGCTGTGTCTGTAGGATTCTTTACTTCTACGATCAGGCGGGAAGGCTGTGCTTCTTTTTCGGATGCGAAAGCCTGATTGGCCCATTCCATAAACGATTGTGGAACAAGGATAGTGTTCAGGCGGTTGGAGAAACCGACGATATTTCCTTTGTATTGCTCTACACGTCCGTTGCCACGCATCACAATGTCCATTTGTATCAGTCCCATTACACCTTCCGACAACTTCGGCAGGTTGCGGCTCTGTGCAAAACCAAAGTTATAAAGGTTCAGATAGTTGCGGGGAATGATAATAGGTATGGTTTGTGTACCTTCGTCAAAGTGCCATTTGTCCAGGCTGACATCTACAAACTCATCGGGAACAGATTCAAAAAACATAT
The DNA here is from genome assembly GCA_900557355.1 of uncultured Bacteroides sp. Taxonomy (GTDB): domain Bacteria; phylum Bacteroidota; class Bacteroidia; order Bacteroidales; family Bacteroidaceae; genus Bacteroides. The sequence continues at coordinate 369 of USSR01000256.1, read as the reverse complement.
CCGTAGAGATGCGGATACCGGCTTGCTCCATTCCCAGTCCTGCTGAAACTTTGAAAAGGGTAGGTGTAAAAGCGCCTACACTGCGTGTGAAAGGTTGTGCTTCCAGTTCCTTAATTTCGTCCTTGGAGAAAGTATTGCTTTGTCCGGTAATGCTGCCGAGGGTACTGATCTTTTTGGTAGCGATGATATAATCCTTCTTCATGAAACTATCTCCCTGCGTGAAGACGGGAAGGACGTCTTTATAAAATTGCACGCTCAGCAATACAATCAACATCCCAAAGATATTGGCGAGAAAAAAGCCGGTCAGTTGTCCGATGCTGATGTGTTGGCGGAGAAGTTTCCAAACAAGTCTGTTCATTGAAGTTTGAT
>USSR01000255.1 GCA_900557355.1 uncultured Bacteroides sp. | reverse complement strand
TTTCTTTCCCTACTCTTTTGACAGCTTTTCAACGGTTATTAACAGGGATGTGAACGGAAAGAAGTATCTTTGCAACAGGAATAAAAAGATAACGTATAAGTACGTTGTTTGTTCTACACTTGTGTGGCTTGTCTGTAATGCTTGTGTTGTATAAATGAAACACAAGTGTGGTGCAAATAAAACACTTGTGTTAAACAAGTCTTTGTAAATCAATCTATTAATAAAAGCTATTTAAAGAGTATAGTTGTCATGCGTAAACTGAAAATAACAGAACTGAATCGTATTAGTATAGAGGAGTTTAAGGAAGCTGAGAAGCTACCCTTGGTGGTGGTATTGGATAATATCCGCAGTCTTCATAACATTGGTTCTGTATTTCGTACTTCGGATGCTTTCCGGGTGGAATGTATCTACCTGTGTGGCATTACAGCTACTCCGCCCCATCCTGAGATGCATAAAACAGCTTTAGGTGCTGAATTCACTGTCGACTGGAAGTATGTTGATAACTGTGTTGAAGCTGTTGATAACCTTAAAAAGGAAGGATATACTGTTTATTCCGTAGAGCAGGCGGAAGGCAGTATCATGTTGGATGAGTTGTCTTTAGACCGTACTAAAAAGTATGCAGTAGTTATGGGAAATGAGGTAAAAGGAGTTCAGCAGGAGGTTATTGACCATTCCGATGGATGTATTGAGATACCCCAATATGGTACGAAACACTCATTGAACGTATCTGTAACTGCCGGTATCGTTATCTGGGATTTATTTAAGAAACTGAAATAACAAGGTGTTGATAAGTTGTTTGAACAGGGTTCAAACAGTGGTTATTATGTCCTTATCGATAGAGAAATAAACAATAGTTCATAGAAGTTTTCAACATAGATAAGTAATTGAAATACATGGTTTTCTATAATGACTACTTTTCATTACTAACAGTGTTCTTAACATTATATCAACAGGAGGGTTCAAACTATGAAAAAGGTTTTATTAATTCTTTTATTCTGTATTTTCCATAGCTGGAATGGTAAAGCGCAAGCGGACTTTTATTCGTTGCAACCATTGGGCGACAGGTATATTTATGACTCTGAATATTTTGATGATTCACGTGAACTGCAAGTATACCGGAGTGGGGTAGATGCTACTTTGAAGAGTGATTCATTGTTGACTATCTATGTATTCGATGCTCAATATCCGCCTACTTTCAATTTGTTTTGTTCTACCTTTGAATTGTTGTATCCGGGTGTTCCCTGTATAATCGTTGGTATTTCGAATCCTAACAGGCAGAGTGAATTAACTCCTCCTTATACGGATGAAGAATCGGTAAAGGGGTATGATGATCCTGGGAAGGCGGATTCTTTATTGTTATCTCTGGAAAAAGAAATTATTCCTTTTATAAAGAGCAGATATAATACGAGTTCGCGGAATATACTGGTAGGACATTCGTTAGGCGGCACGTTTGTGACGTATGCTTTACTTAGCAACCCCGGTTTGTTTCAATGCATTCTGTCCGTCTCTCCTAACTATATGTATAGCAGGAAGATGATGATTGATAAACTTTCAGAATTTACTAAAGAGTACAAGGGGGCTAACCAACTTTATATGTATCTGGCAAGCGGGAAGAAGGATAAAATAGAAGAGTTATTTAAGCCTGCCACAGAGGAGGCAATAAAGATTTTATCCGCTTGTCCGAAGATTGTTTTGAACTATGATTCTTTGAATATAGAAAAACACAGTCATACGATCTTTGAAGGTTATTACAGGGGGCTGTTGGGATTGAAAAACTACGTAAATAAGGAGTAGGATATTTCTATTTTAAAGTTGTCCGCTTTCTACCAGCAGAATAACCCGTTCGGTAAGCGCATCATCTCCAGTGGGATCATATTGTTTTTTCAGACTGGCACCGAACAGTGCGGCGAAAGTCTGATAGAAACCTGCTCTAAAAGGTCCCATGAAGGCTTTTACCAGTTCGTAACCCGTGGAATTGGTTTGGCGGTCCACTAACTTGATTAATAACTTTCCTTGAGAGAAAGAAAGCTTTTTCATGCGTGGAGTATATTGTTCTTTCAGGCTTTTTTCTACTGCTTTCATGTGTTTCTGACGGCTCTTCTCATCGGGTAAAGTCATCATATATTCGTAAGTTTCAATAACTGCACGGTTGATTTCTTTGGAGATAGGTAATACCTTTTTTACGTTATATACCAGTCGGTTATACTCATTCAATTGTTTCTTGTTCTTGAATTTGAGAGGTTTGAAAATATAAACGGTAGGTATCTTTATATACGGGATAGTGTCTCCTTCGTAAATGCACATAGGAACCAGGTATCCTTCGGTTTTCGTTTCCTGTGCCTGGCATAGGGAAGTTCCGAACAGAAGGAAGACTACGATAATGAATATGTTCAGCCGTGCGTTCATGCCACAAAATTAAGTGTTTATCTTTATATTTGGTTTGATTGTCGATGTTTTCCTTGCCTTGTTAACTTATTTATGGTAATTTCGCGACAATTAAACTTATTTACACGAATGAAATTACTCAAGTTGGGAGTTTTTCTGAGTATGCTGTTGATGACTCCTGTACTTGAAGCCCAAAATACAAGTGTGTCCCTATGGGAAGAGAACATAGAGCAACTCTCTATGGATGAGGAAGAAAATAATTGGGAAGATGAGCTTGAAGAACTTTCCAATCGCCTGCGGGAACCTGTTAATATCAATGTTACTACTAAACGTGAATTAGAGCAATTTCCTTTTCTTTCGGATATTCAGATTGAAAATATCTTGGCTTATGTGTATATACACGGGCAGATGCAAACTATTTATGAACTGCAATTGGTGGAAGAAATGGATAAGCATACCATCGACTTGCTACTCCCTTTTGTTTGTGTGCATCCTGTTGCGGAAAAGAAAGGTTTTCCCCGGTTGAAAAGTCTGTTGAAATATGGTAAACAGGAGGTATTAACCCGGCTGGATGTGCCCTTTTATACCCGTAAAGGTTATCAGAAAAATTATTTGGGACCTGCAATGTATGATTCTCTGAGATATGGGTATCGTTATGGAGATTACCTCCAAATGGGAATTACAGCAGAAAAGGATGCGGGAGAACCTTTCTTTGCCCTGCATAATGAAAAAGGATATGATTATTATTCTATCTACTTTCTGATTCGTAATCTGGGTAAGTTGAAAACGTTGGCATTGGGAAATTACAGATTAAGTTTCGGGCAAGGGTTGGTAGTCAGCACTGATTTCCGTTTAGGGAAAACTTATTCTCTCTCAACGGTGGATAACCGTAATAGTGGTATCCGGAAGCATAGTTCTACGGATGAATATAATTATTTCAGGGGTGCTGCGGCAACAGTGGAGGTTATCCCTGCACTTCAGTTATCCGGTTTTTATTCACATCGTTCTATGGATGGAGTCATAGAAGGGAATGAAATTACCTCTATTTATAAAACCGGATTGCATCGTACGGAGAAGGAAGCAGATAAAGTAAATGCTTTCACTTTACAGTTGATGGGTGGAAATATTACCTATGAAAAGAACAATCTAAAAGTAGGAATGACAGGTATTTACTACTTTTTCAACCGTAGTTATCAACCGGTATTAAGAACCTATGCCAAGTATAATCTGCAAGGGAATTACTTTCATAATGTGGGGGTAGATTATAAATATCGTTGGAATCGATTTACTCTGACAGGTGAAGCAGCTATGAGTAAACAAGGTTATTCACTGTTGAACCAGTTGAAATATAACATATTAACCGGTTATCAACTGCTGATTGTTCATAGATATTATAGCCATGATTACTGGGCAATGTTTGCACGTTCGTTTGGTGAAAGTAGTGCACCGCAAAATGAAAATGGTTGGTATCTGGCTACCGAAGCATCGCCTTTGGCACATTGGAAGTTCTTCGCTTCTTTGGATTTATTTTCTTTTCCCTGGTGGAAATACCGCATCAGTAAACCGTCGCAAGGTGTGGATGGTATGTTTCAATCACTCTATTCTCCTAAGCGAAATTTATCTATGTATGTTAATTATCGCTATAAGCGAAAAGAGAGAGATGTGGCGGGTACGGATGGAAAAGTTATCCTTCCTACTTATCAGCATAGTCTTCGTTACCGACTGACTTATTCACCGGATCATCTACAGTTACGAACAACGGTGGATTATAATCATTTTCATTCGCAGGGGCAGGAGGGAAGCCAGGGATATCAGTTTACACAATCCTGCTCGTATGCTTTTTCTTTTCCTATAAAGATATCTGTGCAGGGTACTTATTTCCATACGGATGATTACGATTCCCGTATTTATGCTTCTGAAAAAGTATTGCTTTATACCTTTTATACACCTTCGTTTTATGGGCGAGGATTTCGTTTTTCTGCTTGTGTCCGGTATGATGTGAACAAAGTTTTTATGTTCCTTGTTAAATTCGGGCAGACTATCTACGAAGATCGTGAGAATATTGGTTCGGGTAACGACCTGATACAAGGAAACAAAAAAGCCGACTTACAAATGCAACTTCGTATAAAGATTTAGTTAACTTTGCCGTTATAAACGCTGAAAATACTGTATCTGGTTTTTATAGTAATTCAGTAATTTGAATCGTCAATTGTCAAATCGTAAATAAAATGACTGTAATTTATCCGTCTCCCATTTTCGGTCCTGTTCATTCCCGCCGTTTGGGAGTATCCTTAGGGATTAACTTATTGCCGGAAGATGGTAAGGTGTGTTCATTCGACTGCATTTATTGTGAATGCGGTTTCAATGCAGACCATCGTCCCAAGAAAGCATTGCCTACCCGCGAAGAGGTTCGCGATGCTCTTGAAGCTAGATTGCAAGATATGCAACAGAACGGACCTCAACCGGATGTATTGACCTTTGCCGGAAATGGTGAGCCTACAGCTCATCCGCATTTTCCTGAAATCATAGAAGATACGTTGATGCTTCGTGATAAGTATTTCCCGAATGCCAAAGTCAGTGTATTGAGTAATTCCACCTTTATTCACCGCCCTGCAGTGTTTGATGCGCTGAATAAGATAGATAACAACATATTGAAACTTGATACGGTAGACGAGGATTATATTCATACTGTGGATCGTCCTACAGGGCATTATTCCATAGACGAAATTATAGAACATATGAAAGCTTTTCAAGGAAACTGCATTATTCAGACCATGTTCATGAAAGGCAGTTATCAAGGGAAAGACGTGGATAATACTTCGGATAAGTACGTTCTTCCATGGCTGGAGGTTGTGAAAGAGATAAAACCCCGCCAGGTGATGATTTATACCATTGATCGTGAAACGCCTGATCATGATCTTTGTAAGGCTACTCATGAAGAACTGGACCGCATTGCTTCTTTAATTAAAGAAGAAGGTCTTCCGGTTAGTGTTTCTTATTAAGCGGTTTACAGGAGCTATATATCTAACGTATTGGGTCTATATATCCAATGTGTCCCATCTATATATTCAATACGTTGGGTATAGATATCCTGCAAATGTGAAATAATAGAGTGAAAAGAGTTTGAATTAAGATTATAGTAAAACAAATAAGTAGTATGAAACCTATTGCAATTAAAGACCTTTCAGAGAACTTCTTTGAAGTTATCGGTAAAGAATGGATGCTGGTGACGGCAGGTAATAAAGATCATTTCAATACGATGACTGCCAGTTGGGGTGGTATAGGCTTCCTATGGAACAAACCGGTGGTCTATGTCTTTATCCGTCCGGAACGTTACACGTTTGAGTTTATTGAGAAGAGTGAATACTTCACGCTTTCTTTCCTGGGAGAAGAGAATAGAGCTATCCATAAGATATGTGGAAGCAAGTCGGGTAGGGAAGTAGACAAGGTAAAAGAGACGGGACTGAAATCGGTTATTACTGAAAAAGGAAATATTCTTTTTGAACAAGGACGTCTCAGTCTGGAATGCCGTAAGCTCTATACGGATATAATGAAAGAAGAAAGTTTTATTGATCCAAGTGTTTGTAAGCAATGGTATGGTGGTGCCCATGGCGGTTTACATCATATTTATGTAGCAGAGATTACTGGAGCATGGATGAGAGAATAAATATCTTTAATAATATAAAGGAGGGAATGAAAAAATCATTCCCTCCTTTATATTATTACCTTGTTTTACTCATTCAATAATTCTTTCGATCTTTCCAATGCCACATTGATATTCGGGCAGATATTCTTTTCACCCAGAAGCTCATAGAAACCGGATTTTTCCAACGCTTTGTGCACTTTTTCATTCACACCGGAAAGTACGATTGTTGTCTTCTCCCGTTGCGCCATCTGGCAAAGATTGGTTAGATTGTGAATACCTGTTGAATCGATGAAAGGTACTTTCCTCATACGTATAATGCGCACTTTAGGACGGTCTCCCAGTCTGGACATGATTTCCTCAAATTTAGTGGCAATACCAAAGAAGTAAGGGCCGTTTATTTCATATACTTCCACACCCTTAGGGATGGACAAGTTTTCTTCTTCTTCTTTGCTGGCAGATTCTTCATTCAGATTTATCTCATCTTTAATAACAGAAATTTCAGTGGTTTCCATAACGCGATGCATGAAAAGTACACAAGCTATGACAAGACCCACTTCAATAGCGATGGTTAAGTCGAAAATTACTGTCAGGAAGAAGGTAATCAGCAATACAGTGACATCTGATTTCGGATTCTTCAGCAATGCCTTGAACGTACGCCATCCACTCATATTATAAGAGACTATTACGAGTACACCTGCCAGACATGCCATTGGAATATATTGTGCCAAAGGCATAAGGAACAGAAGGATAAGCAAAAGCACCATTGCATGTATCACACCTGCAACAGGGGTTTTACCACCATTGTTTATATTGGCCATTGTACGTGCAATAGCACCGGTGGCAGGAATACCACCAAATAAAGGTGTTATTAGATTGGCAGCTCCTTGTGCTATCAATTCTGTATTGGAATCATGCTTGTCACCGATAACACCATCCGCTACCGTGGCAGAAAGCAGTGATTCGATGGCTCCTAATACTGCAATGGTAATGGCTACAGGGAATAAGTCCTGAATAGCTTCCCAGTTCAGTGAAGGCATTACTGCGTCCGGCAGTTCTGCTTTGATGCTGAAACGGTCACCAATGGTATCTATACAGTTGATTCCGGCATAAGTCTTCATCAAATATACCGCTACTGTTACTACAATGATAGCAATCAGCGATCCCGGTATCTTCTTTGAGAATTTCGGGGTTATGGCAATAATTACAATACTTACAATGCTGACAATCGTATTCCACCAGTTAATGGTGTCGAAATGCTGGAAATAAATCATCCATTTCCCGACAAAATCTCCGGGAACCTTTTCACCACCGAAACTAAGTCCGAAAATATCAGCTATCTGGGTGGTGAAAATAGTGACAGCAATACCACTGGTAAATCCTACGATGATAGGATAAGGGATAAACTTAATTACGGCACCCAACTTGAATATCCCTAACAGAATAAGAATGATTCCCGCCATTAGCGTGGCAACAATCAATCCCGCTTCTCCGTATTGCTGGATAATGCCGTAAATAATAACGATAAAAGCTCCTGTAGGACCACCGATCTGTACTTTGCTACCTCCCAACATGGAGATAATAAATCCGGCAATGATTGCCGTGATAATACCTTTCTCGGGTGATACACCGGATGCAATACCAAATGCAATGGCAAGCGGGAGAGCAACGATACCTACTATGATACCGGCCATCAGGTCTGCCATGAATAATTCTTTCGAGTAGTTCTTCAAAGCCGTGAATAGCTTTGGTTTGAATTCGAACGCTTTCATAAATAATCTGTACTTTTTGTGAAACGAGGTGCAAAATTAGACAAAATAATGCATATATTGGTTGATTGCTTGCAAATATATTATATTTGCAAGAGCTAACAGTAATATTATGAAATCACAGCTGCTTATATTCTTTCTTTTCCTTTCTATTTTTAATATATATGCTTCGGATGTGAAGTTTTATAATATTAATGCGATGTATGGAATTTCCATGCGGGAGATGGCTTCTGTCTGCAAAGATGAGAATGGCTTTATTTGGGCTTCTTCTAAAACGGGTATATTGAGAATTACGGAAAGTGATTATCGCATCTATCAGCTTCCTTATAAAACAGCCAATATCATAAATGTCAAGCTGGCCTATAATAACTCGTTTTTAATAGCATATACGAATAATGGGCAATTCTTTCATTATAATAAACTGCATGATCGGTTTGATTTATTTCTGGATCTTAGGGTTTCATTAAAAAATTCTTATTTAAGTGTAGGCAAAGTCGTTATTGATGATGAACAGGCTCTCTGGATTCCCACTTCCGGAGGATTGTGCAAATATAAAAATGGAATGTTTTCCAAAATAGGTGAAAAACAAATTATGACACAGAGTATAGCACCTTATGATCAGACACATTTGCTTGTAACGCATCAGGATAGTATTAGTTTGCTGAATATGAATACATTGGAACAAAAAAGTGTATATGAAATAAATAATACTTTTCAGATAAGCAGTCTTTTTTATGATAATAAAGGAGAGGTTTTATGGATAGGAACTTCTACTGACGGTCTTTTTTATCTGGATATGCAAAAAAAATCGTTATTACCATTTCTTGATTTTCCAAAGCAGCCTATCGGAGTGATAACGGAAAGTTCTGATTCAACATTATTGGTTGGGATTGACGGGCAGGGAGTATGGGAATTGGATAAGGATAAAAAAAAGGTTCTGAATATTCTGAAAGAAGATATTGATAATCCTTTCTCTCTTCGTGGGGATGGAGTTTATGATATTTATTGTGACGGTAAGCAAAGAGTATGGGTCGCTACCTATACAGGTGGACTTTCTTTTTTCGACTGGAAGTCTCCATTAATTAATCAAATTACCCATCAGGTTAAT